>JAHLWV010000523.1 GCA_019057735.1 Promethearchaeota archaeon
CGTGAAGAAAACTATAATTCAAAATCTTAAACATCTTTCTTTAATTTTAAATTTTAAGTCATGGCTTTACGTTTTGCGCTTTTAATTGTGTACTGATAACTGAAAACTGTCAACTGAAAACCTGTATTTAATGCTAACGACTATTCACCATTCACTAATTTAAGTTTATTTAGGAAGTAACTGTCAAAATGAAGATTAGGGAAAATATAATTATCAAAGGCATTGTTCAGGGGGTCGGGTTCCGACCCTTTATCCATAAATTAGTACAAAATTACAATCTTTCAGGTTGGGTCCTTAATTCAAACCAGGGTGTGGAAATAGATGTTGAGGGGAAAACGAAAGAGCTAAATAGTTTTATTAGCGATATAAAAGATAAACTCCCTCCTTTGGCCAGAATTGAAAAAATAGAAGTAAATCAACTTCCCTTAATAGGCTATAAAGGATTTTCCATTAAGAAGAGTATAACCAAAGAAGAGAACGGTTTTGTCTTGGTCTCCCCGGATATAAGTATATGTGAAGACTGCCTGCAAGAATTATTCGATCCTCATAATCAACGTTTCCGTTATCCTTTTATAAATTGTACTAATTGTGGTCCCCGTTTTACCATTATAAAAGATATTCCCTATGATCGAGGAAAGACCACGATGAGGGTTTTTGAAATGTGCCCACAGTGTCAGAGTGAGTATGAAAACATAGAGGACAGAAGATATCATGCTCAACCAAATGCCTGTGCTGAATGTGGGCCACAAGTATTTCTTTATCAAAATAAAAGAAAATTAGAGAATATCGACCCTATAAAAGAAGCTATTAAACTCTTAAAAGATGGTAAAATCGGCGCAATTAAAGGATTGGGAGGTTTTCATTTAGCTTGTGATGCAACCAATAATAAAGTAGTTACAAGATTGCGACGGTTAAAAAATAGAGAGGCTAAACCCTTTGCTATAATGTCTTTTAATTTAGAAAAAATTAAGCAATATTGTAAACTCGGGAAGAAAGAAGAAAAATGGCTGGTAAATCGGGCTCGGCCTATTGTCCTTTTAAAAAAGAAAGAGGATAGCTTGATTTCTTCATTGGTGGCCCCCCGAAATAATTATTTAGGAGTAATGTTACCTTACACTCCTCTTCATTACCTCTTATTAAAAGATAATTTCACGGCTTTAATAATGACTAGCGGTAACATCGCCGATCAACCGATAATTGGTGACAATCAGGAAGCTTTGGAAAAATTAGATGGCATAGCTGATTTTTTTCTTCTTTATAATCGAGATATATTTAACCGCTGTGATGATTCTGTAGTAAAGATTGTAAATGAGGGTAATGTGTTTTTTCGAAGATCAAGAGGATATGTGCCTTATCCCATAATTCTTGATTTCAAGTTAAAAGAGGTATTGGCATTAGGTGGGGAATTAAAAAACACTATTAGTTTTTCTAAAGAAAATTATGTTTTTCCAGGTCAGTATTTAGGAGATTTAAAGAGTGTGGAAACTTTGGATTTTCTTAAGGAGTCCATCGAAAATTTAGAAAAAATATTTAGAGTTAATCCTGAAATTATAGCTTGCGATCTTCACCCTGATTATCTATCCACTCAATTTGCAGAAGAAATAGGAGCTAAAAAGGGATTAAAGGTTGTCAAGGTTCAGCATCATCACGCCCACATAGTAAGCTGTATGGCGGAAAATAACATTAAGGAAAAAGTTATTGGGGTGGCTTATGATGGTACAGGTTATGGAGATGATGGCAAAATTTGGGGAGGAGAGTTTTTATTATGTGATCTAAATAAATATTTTCGAGTGGGCCATTTAAAATATTATCCCTTGCCTGGGGGAGATAAGGCCATTGCAGAGCCCTGGAGGATGGCTTATAGTTATTTATATTCTATTTATGGCCCAAAGGCTAAAACGCTCGATATAGATTTTAACCATAGAATGGATTATGATAAATTATCTATTATTGAAAAGATGATCGATAAAAATATAAATTCTCCGCTTACTTCCAGTTGCGGACGCCTTTTTGATGCAGCATCTTCGTTAATTGGAATAAGAGATGAAATAAATTATGAGGGACAGGCAGCAATGGAATTAGAATCGTTTTGTGCCTCTGGGATAAAAGAGAGATATAAATTCTGTATCTACAAAGAAGGAAAGGAATTTATTATTGACCCTCAAGAAATTTTTATAGATATAATTGAAGACCTTAAAGAGGGGATAGACAAAAAGGTAATGGCTGCCAAATTTCATAATACAGTTGCAGAGTTCACACTTAATTTATGTGGTAAAATAAGAGAAAATAGTGGAATTAACAAAATTGCCTTAAGCGGAGGGGTATTTCAAAATAAATATTTAACCGAAAAAGTTGTATCCTTATTAGAAGATAAGGGATTTAAAGTATATACCCAGAGTAAAGTGCCCCCTAATGACGGTGGAATATCTCTGGGGCAAGCAGTAGTCGCTGGATATAAGTAGCGTATCGCGCCAGTATTAAACTAAAAACTTAAAGCGAAAAGCG
>JAHLWV010000095.1 GCA_019057735.1 Promethearchaeota archaeon
GGCAATAAATCAAAAATAACTGTAATGATTATGAACACACACACGACTATTAAGATTCTATTAATTAATATTATCTCTGGAGAAACAACAGAAAAATTGTTAATAACCCATATAAATAAGCCTATAATGATTGAAAAGAAAAATTTTATTCCTGATAACGTAAAATTTATTGACGCCTTGTCACTAATCACTAATAATTCGTAAGTAAAACCTATTACTAAGATGATTAACCCTAAAATCAATGCTTCCAAAGAGATAATTATACCCAATACAACTGCAAAAGCTAAGAAGCATATAAAAAGAAAAATGGGCAAGACGGGATAGAATGGAGCTTTAAAGGGACGATCTAATTCCTTTCTTTTACGTCTGAGTTTTACAGCAGCATAATTTACAAACGCAAGTGCAAAGAAATAGATGAAATTGGTAATTTCAGCAGTGAATCCAATACCGGCAAAAATCGTGAAAAGGAGAGCCAAAATCACAGATATAAGTAAGCCAAAAACGGGCATATCAGATTTTGTTTTTGTTTTTCTTATTTTTTCGGGAAAAAATCGATCTCTTGCTAAAGCGGATATAACACTAATAGCAGATCCTAATGCTGAATTTATAGCTATTAACGTTGAAATTGTAGCCGCCAGAACCATAATAAAAAATCCAAATGGTCCCATCACGCTCTCAAGTACGTCCGCTAACAACACAGGATTTCCACTTAAGTCCGTAGGATTTTCTCCAAGATATATTAACACGATAAATGTAATTGAAAGATATATAACAAGTGTTATTACAATCGCATACATAATAGTTTTAGGAATGTTTTTTGAAGGATTTTTTAATTCTGGATTGAGATACGCTAAATTTGAAGTTATCGATGTAAATAATATAAACAATAATAAAAATGCGGGTAGTATACCTTCAAATTTAATTTTGGGCAACGCAAATGTTGGATTGGTATATGGTGCTATAATTAAACCTGAGACAATAAAAAATGCGAACAAAGCGATTAAAATGAATGTGAATATTAACAATGTTCTAATCGCTATTTTCTGTGTTCTAAAAATAATTAAGCTTGTTAGTAGTATTGGTAAGATTGATATTAAGGTTAGAACTGTATTAGAAATCGGTATGTTAAATTTAGCAAAAACTTCATTAAACACTAAAGCAAAAATTTGAGCTGAAAATGCGCACATAGCAACATTTGCAATCCATAAAAAAAAGCCAATTATAAAAGCTAAGAACCCCCCTATTCCTTCTTTTCCGAAATTATACGCACCACCCGCAGCAGGTAAGCTTGTTGAGAGTTCAGCGTAATTCAGTCCGGTGAAGAAGATTAAAATTCCGCCTAATAATAGGCTTAATAACAAACCAGATCCTGCAATTTCAATCCCCAATCCTAACAGTACGAAAATGGAACCACCTATTCCACATCCTATACCATAAACCACCGCTTGGGACAATTTTAGTGTCCTTCTAGGTAGAATTTCCGGGGGTTTGGTTTCGTTCAATTTTCTTTTTGGAATTTATTATTTATAATTAAAATATCTTATTAGTAATAAAGCGTCCAATTATGATTTCTCTAAATGAAAGATTCCACTAACAACTGAGAAGATTCCCGATATTATAAGTATGATAAAAAGCAATATTTCAATATCAGCAAAATTTAATATTCCCGTAAGGCCAAAAAGTACTACAATTATTATAAGAATTCCTACACCAATAAGAATCCCACCAAAAAATTTTGATAATCTGTAAACCAATGAGAGGAACTCTAAGCGATGAATTCTACTTTCTTTATCTCGAATTTCTTCCTCTTGCGTATCGAGCTCTAGTTTTAGCTTTTGAAGAAGCTGTTTAGCATCATTTGTTGTGTGATCTATTACTTCCTTAGATTTTACTAGTTTGTCATGCTCTACATTCATATAACTTAATTTTTCGTCTAGAGAAGCCATTCTTTCTTCTCTTTCAGCATACTCTAGTCTAGTAACCTCAATATCTTTTTTTATATCTTCTAATCTTGTCTCATTAGCTTTTACTAGGTTTTCTTTACTTAAAATCTGTTCATCAATAGAGGCTATTACATCATTATGCTGTTGAATTTTAGATTCGACATCAAGTAATAGCTCTTGTTTTTCAGAGGATTGAATTTTGTATTTTGCGATTAGTTCCTCGTACGTTTCCCTTTGCTTTTCCATTTCAGGAAAACCATCTTTATAATCCTCAATGTTTTTTTCTATAATTTTAATGCGAGTTTCGTTTTTTTCGATTTGCTCGGATAAAAGCTTTTTCTCTTCTTCTTTAACTTCAATTTCGTTGTTTGTGTGATCTAATTCAAACTTATTTTTACCGATTGAAACTTTAAGAGTCTCGTTTTCAGCCGTTAGACTCTTGATTTTTTTTTCTAAAGCTTCCGCATTTTCTCCTTGTCTCTCAAGTAAAGACTCTTTCTCTTGAATTTCTTGATTTAGTTTAGCAAGTTTAGAACGGAATTCTTCTTGATTAGAAATTTTCTCTTTAACACTATCTGTAAGTACAATTAAATCAACTTGTCTAGTTTCAAAAGTATTTACTAATTGCTCGTTATTCCTTAAGAGTTCCTTATACTCCTCCTCTAGAGTATTCTTACTTTCCGTAACAATTTCAAAACGTTCCTCTAAATTTTGCATATCTTCATTTTTGTGGTTATATTTCTCTTCAAGTGCTTTAATGGTCTCCTCAATTGCAGTTAGATACTCTTCCTTATCATCAATTTTAGCTTTAATCGAATCTAACTCTACTTGCGCTTCTCGAACTTCTTCGCTTATTGTCTCATGTTTCTTCTCCTTTTTCTCCGGTTCAGTATCACCATTTTTTATAGTGTCAGAGATGTTTTCAATGCTATTTTCAAAGGTTCGAAGTTTCTTGTCAATGAGATCTCTGGAATTTTTAGCTTTTGATAAGTATTCTTTGTCTATTTTTTCTATGTCTTTTTCAGACTTATCTTCTGCTTTTTCCGTTTCCTTTTTAATCTCATCAGTCATATTATAGTTTTATTTTAGGATTTTTTGAATTTCATTCAATAAAAGGAGAATTGGGATTCTTTAATTTAATATTTATTATAAAGTAAAAAATTGGCTTTTTTTTGATCAACTAAATGTTGATACAAATCAGAATTCATTTTCTCCAACTCACTTACTTCTTTATAAAATATACTTATTACAAATATTTAAACTTTTGAGTTTATTTTCTTTTGGGGTATTTCGTCTCTATTTCGAGCAATAAGTTTATATAGGAGTATCTATAGAAAGATAAAAAATTGATACCACCGTTTAATAGCAGAATTTAATAATTTGTAGCCTAATTGGAGTAATATTGATAATATTAGAAGATATTTATCGATTTGGAATGCTCAATGGATTTTTAATCTACTATGCTTGATGTTTGCATTATAATAATAGATGGGATAAATTGTATAGAGTTATTTACCTTTAGTTAGTTTAACCTTGATGTGAATGTTAAATGTTCTAGGACCAAAAGTTACTAAAGCGTAAAAATTTTCCCGCTTGCCAATTTTAATTTCACCATCAAGAACTGGTAAAATTAATTGTCGATTGCTATATTCGTTCGCCAAATCATGATCAAAGTGGTTGAAATCAGGGCGGTTCTCTAGGGCCCTTACGGTATGTAGAAATTGAGAGCTATCCTTTGAAGACATTTCTGCAAACTTATAATGCATATCTAGATAATTACCGAATTCATGTTCGTTGATAATTAAACTAACAGTTGTATGGTAGGATCTAATAAAGATTTCCCCATCGGTAAAATGAGGGTTTTTTTCTAAACAAGATTTATAGAGATTTTTTATTAGATCTGTGATAAATAATAATTGAGTAATAGCAAAACTTCTCAACTTCACATTATATGATATAATTACAGCGTTATCATTTTCTATTTGTTTAATTTTTTTTATATCTTTAATGACCCCAAACAAATTCGATTCGACTATAGGCTCAAATATAGCAGGGCTTAATCTATTTGCGTTTCTGAAAAACCAACTTCTCAACAGATTTCTCTGTGGAAAATTTAAGATTTCTGTTGCTTCCAAGAACCCTCTCTTCATCTGAGATATTTCCAAGGTGGGTGTTGCGCTTCCTATTATTATTCTGTGCCAAGTATTTTGAATAAATCCTTTTATTGAGAAAAGTTCCGTAAAACAATCAGTTGGTGTCATTCCTCCAAAATTTCGTGGATCTATCTCAATCCATAAGTTATTGTACAATTTTAATAGCTGGTAATAAAGATTGAAATCTCCTGAAATATCCAATCCACTTAAAACGACGATAATTTCTGGATTTCTTGATAAAAACGACTTAACTTTATCATATGTTGTATATTCAGTGTAATTTTCGGGTAGATTCATATTTCCTATATCAATCTTCACGAAGTATTCCTTTTTTTTACAATAGGTAAGTAATTCAAGTAAATTCTGGTTATTAACATCAGTTAAATCGATTTTACAAAAAGATGGATAAAGAACAACTCCAACGACAGGGATTTGATTTGCTATTGATTCTAAATCTGCGATAGCACTATTCTCTAGATTAAAAGATAAAATTCCTTTAAAGATCTCAGGGTCACTTCTTACAACAGATAAAACATCCTCATTGGTAATACCATACGATTTATTTAAATCCATTGCTTGAACAAATCCGTGTTTGATATTTGAGGAAAACAACTCTACTTTCTCATCTTCAATATTGATTTTTCTATGATAAAAGTAGCTTCTTCCCTCGTGATTTTTTAATTCTAAAAGATTTGTTAAAGCTGTTGATCCCTCGATCTCGTTAAAAATTGGCCATATTAAAGAGTCAATTTGTCCATAGGTAAACGCATTTGCATATCTTGCCCCAAAAATAGAACTAAAATCTGGTTGGTATAATCTTTCCATTGTAAGAACACCTTCTTCAAGAAATTGTTAAGTAAAAATTATTCTAACTAAATTATTTTAATGTAGGAAATCAAATATTAATTATTAAGTTAATTTCATCTAATTTTTTTCGCGTTACAAATGATTGATCTGAAACTGGGAATTTATCCAATAATTATTTCGCCGAATATAGGTAAACCGCTACTTCTAAACATGAGAGATTATAAACAAAGAGCTCAGTTTCCAATTAAGAATTTATCGTTCGAAGCTCTCATTATCGCATCTAAATCCCATTCAACTCAAAACATTTTGGAGCATTTTCACCAAAATTTATTTATTCAACCAATTTTAAAAGCGAGTGGCGATTTTGAAAAGAGAAGAGGAACCCTAATCGACTTACATTTAGTTCAAATCGAAAAAATAGAAAAATTAGATTTCCGAGATCAACCCGTTTTAGAAGAAGAGAATTGTATTGTATGGGACATTAACAATTGTGTATTTCAATTTGACGATGTATTTGGAAAAAGAAAAGAACTTTACAAGATTAAGGTGGAAATTCGGGACATCTTAACAATAGAGAAACTTCTAAAAAGTATTAGTAGAGATTTTCTTTTATTTGATATCGTACACGATATCCCTAATTTAACCGAGAATAAGGTTAATTACCACAGCATCGCTATTTTTGATAAAGATTGGAATGATTTCAGTTTCATACACGCTACCGACTTCCATATTGCTCGAAGAAATGACTTCATCTTACATTATCTAAAAGATAAAGCAAGGATGAAGATCGATCGATGTAAAACTAATGGGGAAAAAAAAAAAAAAAGTAGATACATTTGTTCTCACAAGAGATTTCGAGTTTAAAGAGGAGTTTCAGGAAGAACGATGGGAAGATTTAAGAAAAGCAAAATTTAACTTCAATTCCAATCTGAGAAAGTTAATTAATTTTGCAAACACAAAATCCTCGCAGAAGAA
Organism: Promethearchaeota archaeon; assembly: GCA_019057735.1. Next base: position 5,879 of record JAHLWV010000095.1, read on the forward strand.
CTTGGATTTCATGCTTATGACTGGGGATTTAATTGACTACTTGAATATCGCAAGGGGTAACTATCAATATAAGAATAATTTCCTTGTTTTTTTAGATATTTTGCTTGGAAGAAATAAAGGATTGGATAAACCACCGTTTTTGGGTTCTGATGAGGAGTATGTTAATTCCCAAGAAATTATGGTTCCAGTTTTTACAACAATAGGAAATCACGACTACAGAAAGGCACACTATGGAATGCGCTTTGGTCAAATTCATAAAATCTTCGGGATGACTCATTCAGATGTAAAAGGATATTACGATACTAAATTTTTTAATTACTTCACCGCTCTTAGGTCTAAAGACAAATATTTGAAAGATTATTTTAGATACATCAATCCTAACCTTAATTTTAATCTTAAAATAGGAGATCATTATAATTTTATATTCCTTGATACAGGTCAAGACTCAATTGCAGATATGCATGATTTATTAAAAGGCGGACCAAGCACAAAAGGGATTAAGGAATACCAAGTAGATTTATTACGTGCTTACATTCAATTAGCCCATAATGAAAAAGTTATAGTAGTTATGCATACTCCTCCGGTTTCCCCTAACCTTAGTCGATACAAGCGGAGAAAATATAAAAAAAAATTGAACATCAAGAATAGGCTATTAAAATGGTCAGATTTCTACGAGGGTAATTTAAGAAGTTATAATGGAACTGGAAGATTGGATACGATATTAAATCTCAAATATCAAACAATTATGTATAACTGGTCAACGGTATTGAAAATCTTTACCGGTTCAGATAAGATCATTAGAAGAAAAGTAGATCTTGTAGTGTGTGGGCATACTCACACCTTAAAAGAGTATAGGTTAAGAGAAGCTAAAAAAACAGATAGGATTAATTTTGGTTTTTGGTTTTTTCCAATTTTCATTGAGGTTCCATGTGAAATTTACACCTCACGATATCGGGATAAATTTAAAGAATTCAAAAACCCAATCGATTTAAGGATATGGTTCGATGTTAATAAGCCCTTTGTATTTCAAACGCAAGCGGTTGGTCCCCTTTCTGCTAAATTCAAATTTAAACCCCCCGGATTTAGATTTTATACTATTAAAAATGATCAAATAGTAAGTGCTAAAGTTTTTTCTCTACATTTAAAATGATTTTAAGCGTTTTCCATTAATTTCAATACTTCTTCATACGAATTATTAGCCATAGGTCCAAAAAACTGAACTTTCAAAGCTCCAGTGGCATTTGCAAACATTCCAATTCTTTTTAAATCCCACCCCGCTAGATACCCAACAATAAAAGCTCCATCAAACGAATCACCCGCTCCAGTTGGGTCTGTTTCCTCAACTTTAAATCCAGGAACCTTTATAGTATCTACTAATCCAGAAGAAAATATTGTACATCCATCTTTTCCTTGTTTCAAAACAACCAATTTTAAACCTTTCTTTAGTAGTTTCTTACAAGCTTTTCTTTCTCCCTTGACTCCAGCTAACATTTCTGCTTCTTCTCCACTTGGGAATAATATTGTAGTCTTGTCTAATACTGGTTTAGAAATTTCTATGATCGTCTTTATATCTAGCATTTCTGGTCGTAAATTTGGATCAAATGAAATAATAACTTGTGGATTTAAAGATCTTGCCACCTCAATTGCTCTATAACATGATTCCCGGGAACTTTCACTTATTGAAAGAGAACTACCCATAATATGAAGGACTTTTACGTTCGAAAAGTATTCCTTGTCAATATCATCTAGAGAAGTTTGTTCTGCCGCTCCAGCAGCAAATATAAATTTTCTACTACCATCTGAATTATTTTGATTAAAAGCTATTCCCGTAGTTCTGAAATTATCAATCCGTATTTTAGAAATATCTACTCCATCAGATTTTAATTTTTTAAGAATCTCTTCTCCAAATTCGTCATTTCCAACAACACCAATAAACCCGGTAGATAAATTAAATGATTTAGACATCCGAGCAGCCGTGTCTATAAAAATAGCAGGAGCTCCACTTGGAAATGGACCTTTATAATAAGAACCGATTCTTCCGTGTGGCACATCAACTTCCGTACGCATTATCTCGACTAAGAGTTCTCCTAAACTGATTATATTAGGCTTCATTTTCATCAATTTCTATTTATAACATTAAGATACGTTAATTTAACAGAGTAAGTAATAGAATTTAATGTTTTATAAGCTATAACTTATTTTTTACCTTGACCTATTTTTGTGGAATCAGGTTCTTTGCGGAGTAAGATCAAAGATAAAATTCCTATTAAAGGACCTAAAGCTAATAGCGTAAATC
>JAHLWV010000096.1 GCA_019057735.1 Promethearchaeota archaeon
TTAACCGGATAATAGCGCGGAGGATAGAATTTATATTTTCCGCAAGATTATTTTGTATTGACATTAGGGGGAACAACTTTAATGTCGCGTTCAGCCCGGCGCCTACCGGTCTGGACAACCCTTTTCCTATCTTAAGTTTGCCCCGATATGGGTCAATTGTGGCGTAGCCGATCGTCCCTTTTTCAAAAACCGTGTAAAGTCCTTTGCGACCGCGTTTCTTTTTTGTCCTTGGCTTCTTGTGCCTCTTCTTGTTTCTAGAACCCTTAGGTCGTCCGAGCTTTTTTATTTTTTTAGGACTTAGGTCAGTTCTTGCTTCTATGTACCTAAATTGCCGCTTGCCGCGTTTTTTAAAGAAATTACTTTTAACACCAATCGTCGTCGTGATTCTTTCGTTGTTTTCGTAGCTGTAATGTCGGATAATGGCTTTCTTGAACGGCTTTTTATGGGGGTGGATGATATGGGTGATCTCCCTGTTTAAGTTTTTTGCCATTGCTTGCGTAGCGTTCAAGGCATCGGAACTAATCGTGCTAATATCATGCTCGGTGTTCCCATTTGCCTCGTTAAAAACTTCGCGAATATCTTCTTCTGAACGACTTTTAGACACTTTTATTCCTAAGGTTTTATGGGACGCGTATCCCGTAGCTATAATAACGTAAATGGCTACTTTCGGAGAGGATCATACGAGATTAGTTTTTAATTTTAGTAACACAAACAGGAGTGATAGTATTTGGAAATCAATATTTTTACGAGGCATTGAGGGAAAACCATTAAAATTAAAGGAATGGTTTGATAAGAAATATAACAGAGAATTCTGGTAAAGAATTATTGCTAACTCTTTTAATTTTGATTAAATCTTGTGCATAATAACATAAAATATATGACTTTGTTACAGATAATCTATGGTTTTAAGAGTCAAAAGTATTTTGAATTCTATATTTCTCACCCAAAAATCATTATTTACTATTGATTATTCAATAGGATATGTAATGTAACCTCCTCCTTTACATCTCCAACAAAATTTTTTGTATTTTCCTGTTCCATTACAAGCCCAACATTCATTTGTTGAATAAATTCCTGTTCCCCCACATGTACTGCATATTTCTCTTTTGCTAATTTCAATAGATCCCTTACCTTCGCAAATTTTACATTTTTCTTTCGAAAATATACCAGTTCCTTCACAACGAGTACATTTCACAACTTTCTTCCCTAATCCAAAACAAGTTGAACATAATTCTTCATCAATATTTCCAGTTGCAGCACACTCATCGCAGTTAGAAGTTGAAGATACTCCACTTCCATTACAAATAGTACACATTTTAACAAGCCATCCTGTTCCTTCACAATTTTTGCAATAAGCCCCAATTCCCCACCCAGTTCCATCGCAATATCTGCACTCTGAGTCATACTCTCCCTTACCATTACATTTATTACATATCTCACTAATTTCGCCTTCTCCCTCACATTTTCTACATTTTTCGGGCAAAATTTGAAATACCGAGCAACTTTCTGCAATACCCTTATATTTGCGATATGTTCCACTATTGCATAACACATGAACTAGTTTTTTTCTGTTAAGAACTTTTTCAATAGGAGCTACAAAATCGGTATCACCCGATATAACCACACAAATATCAATAATGTTTTTACTAGAATCATCCATAAAATCCGAACCCATTTTAGTATCGATATCTTTTTTATATGGACCAAATATTATTTCATAAGAATATTCTTTTTGGTGAATTTCTACAATCTTGTTCTCATCCTTATACTTCCCTTTCTTTAAATACAAATTTTTTATTACAATTTTTCCTAGTTTTGAACAGTAATCTTCAATAAAATCGATTTGAATTTTATATTCCTCTATGTCATGGGAAGCTTCATAGATATTTTGATAATCATAATATACGCCAACTTTTTTCTTCATAAAGGATCATAAGTTTAAATCTAATAAATATCTTTATGGATTCAGATTATTGAGATCATTGGCAAAATAATAATTTCTAATTTTAACTTAATTTGTTTGCATGAAAAGATTTACATGGCGTATTAAATTTCAAATAATGTCGGCTTACCGACCATAGAAAATAATAATAAAAAAAATAAATACTTAGATACTGAAAAAATAAAAAAAAACTTAATTGATAATCCCCACTCACTCGACAAAATCATTTAGGTGCTCCCTAACTCCCTTAGGTTTTCTTCAAATTGAGCGATGTTTCCCGTGTCAATCTCTCGGATTCTCCACGTACGCCTTACCATAGCGTATTGAGCCGTAAAGTTTCTCCTACTGAATTCAGTAAGCGGTGTCTCGCTTGCTAAAAGGATGCTAGTGACATTTTTCTTGGAATAATCTATATCTATTAGCTGAGAGTAAAGTCCACCGTGCTCGAGAAAGATTCTTGATATGTTTTCTCTTCCCATTAATGACCGAAAATGATGCTTGCTGCGATGAAATAATTGTTCTTTGGCATTATTGGTGAACTCTAGCTGGTCGTCATCGTATGCTACGAATAGACCCTCTCTATATGAATTAACTAACCGTATCCACTGTTGCCAGACTTTCTCGCAAGAAAGCTTGTGGGAAGACTGTTGCCACTTAATATTGTGGGGATTATACTCTAGACGCCGTCTCTTTAGGCGACTTTGAAGCTTATATACCCATTTATCTATTTGCTTCTGGATGAATTGAGAGCGATTTGCTCGTTTTCCAAAGATCCCTCTAATATTCTCGAGATCAGGAATCAAAGAGGTGATCTCGTCTCGCAACTGTTGGGTTTCAGAGAGAAGGGTAGTAAGGGCATTGATTAAAGAACCAAGCGAGTGAGAAAGCTTTGGACTTAATGGATACGATCTGAAAGGCTCTAATTTATCAACCACGTATTTTAGATTGGCGTGACATTCAATCCCGGGAAATATCTTGAAGCGATCTCCTCGTGCCGATATTGCACACTTTAACTCCTCACTGATTGGTAAGAAAAACTTGTATAAATCATTTGAATCAGCAAGGTTGCTTTTGGCAACGATAGATAATTGTCTGACAGCTTTTTTAATTGTTGTCTTGAGATGAGAATCTTTTGATGCAATTAGCTCGGCGATGTGGTCAAGAAAGTGATATTGACAGAAAACATGAGGGATCTTCCTATTGAAAGATTTGACGGCATTAACAATATTCCTTTGTTTATCAGAAATTACAGCAACTATTGGTACATCGTAGAGCTCTTCAATTTCCTGTAATAAGCCTTCAAGTTTGGATGCTGGTGCGGATTCCAGGTTTCTTGCTATTAACACATGTCCTGTAAGGCGATCAGAAAAAACCCATAGAGAAGGCTCCTTTTTAACGGGTTGAGCTCCATCCAACGATAAGATGATTTTCCCACTTGATTTAACGTCATTAAGGACCTTCTCGTCCATGTATTGCTTACCGGACATCTCAAAATATTCACAGATATGCTTTACCGTACCCCTCGAAATGGAGACCTCCCAATCGTCCCACATGAGCTCCACGATTAGCGAGTAGTTCAGATGGTGCTTGAAATAGTGCTGGATCACCTTAGCCCATACATCCAAGGCAAATCGCTTACGTTTTATAGTAGAGGGATACACGGCTGGAAATGCTTTATGCATTTCACAATCTTGATTAGTACAGCTATAATAATTGGTGACTACCCATAGCGATCCTTTCATTGTCTCAATTCTTCGGCCTCCGTTATTAAACTCGTGTCGTAGTTTCGAATTACAGAGAGGACAAGTGAATTCTTCGGGAGAATCCCAATAGGTATACCTCGTGGCCGTACGAATGTCGTTAGGTTTTGCAGGCATTAATAATAATAAGGAAAATACGAAGATAAATGTTACTCTTTTAGGTTTCGCCCGAGCGTGTTTTTGTCGGGTGAGTGTAATTTATCAATTAAGAAAAAAAAAGAAATAAAGATTTAGGCGCTCAAAAGAGCTTTCGCGTTTTTTTGCATTTCGACGATCATTTTAGAAGATATACCGCTAATTTTAGAGGCAACTTGCTCGGGGTCGGAACTTACCAACTCTTCTACAGAGCCTACTCCGGCTTTTATTAAGTTTTTTGCGGTACCGGCTCCAATTCCTTTCATGTCGATGAGCGAATGTTTACCGTTGCCATTATCGGAAGCTTTGCTTTCTTCGACGCTACTCTCTTCTTCGTACAATGCTTCGACTTCGAAATCTAAGCCTTGAGCTTCCGGGACTTCTCCCTTTTCCGTATCGGTAATTCCTACGTTCGTTATGTAAAACTCTGCTTCTTCAGGTGGCAAGTCTGGCGCGTCCACAATTATAGCTCTGCGTTTCAGCGAACTGTTCGAAGAGAATCCCTTAGTCTTGAACATAACTCGGAAGTGGCAGCCATGGGCTACGATTTAGAAGCGATTGATGAAATATCTTATCACTATTTCCGCCAATAGCGTCGTTTCCCGAGAACATTCCCATCATCTTGGTTAAAACTTGATTGGTTAAAAGAACGGCGCAATTGTAAGTTTCCGAGATTCGAGAAAGTGCGTGTATCATGTTGTTTAAAAAGCTTTGCCGACGAGCTAACATGCCAATACCCACATATTCGGCCCTCAAAAGCGCCATCAAACTGTCTACTACAATTAGACGCACATTTCGAGTTTTGCATAAAGTTTCAGCTTTTTGAATCATTTGCGATTGGTGGTCCGATGAATAAATCCTGGCGTGATAAATTTGCGATAGAACCTTTTTCGGATCGAGCCCAAACCTCTTAGCGATTCTTTTGATTTTTTCCTTAGAAAAAGTGTTTTCGGTGTCGATGTAGGCTACGGTCGAACCTAAACCTCCCTTGCTCTTAGGAAGCTGTATGGTTACAGCGATCGTGTGAGCTAAATTGGTTTTACCGGACTTAAAGGGTCCGTACACTTCGGTGAGTTTGCCAGTTTGGAATCCGCCGCCTAAAATTCGGTTCAGTTCGGAAGAGCCAGTGGTAATGTACTCGGTGTTCTCGTCGATATCTCTGGCAGGTATGAACTCAGTCATACCCAAAGCGTTTCGCGCGTTCCAAATCAATTTTTTGGCGGTTTTATCGCCTAACCCGTCTATTTCCGATATAATATTGTATGGGGACATTGCTAAAGCTTCTGCCGTGCTAATACCGCTCTCTTGCAAGAGCTTTATCTGTCGAGCGTAGATCCCTTTTACCTGGTCTAAATCTGAAATTTTTCGATATCCTTCTTTTTCGGCACTCTCTAGCGATAAAGATCGAAGTAGCCGGATCGTCTAAAGTGAGGGCTACAACTTTCACGCCTTCGAGAACCGAATCTATGTTTCCTTCTGTAATTTTAATAAACTTTTTTATTGCAACTTCAGGGTCAATTTTTCGCAAAAATTCTTCCACGACATCTATTTTTCTTTTACCGATGTCCTCAATGGTACAAATTTGCCGGTTCAAATTAGATTCGTCGAAAACGTCGAAATCGCAAATTACTAAGTTCTGACAGCCTGAGCGAACGAGATTTTCGGCAAGAGGTCTGCCTAATCCGCCCACTCCAAGAACCGCGACTCTCGAGCTCCTAATTTTTTCTTGTTCTTCGAACTTAATGGGACCAATGTTTCGAGAAACGCGTTCCCAATAAGAATTTGACCAAACATCTAATTTTTGATTGACAAACATCTTTAATAAACCATTTTTGATGCGTTTTCATAGCTTAAATACCGAAGCTATTTAAAAGAAAATTTAAGGGTGGTTACAAAACTTAGTGATGAAAAAGAAGTATTAGGAAAACTAAAACTATAATTAAACAATCAGATTCATGAATTAATAAGGTTAATCAGAAATTCACTAATTTTTTTTCTAATTCTTGTTATAATTTGCTTTATTGATGAGACAGAAGTGTAATTATAAAATTCAACCCCCTCTCGATTATAATATCCGGCTAAGATTTGTGAACCACCCTCTATAGTAATTTCTTCTAATTCTTGAATTGTAAAATCCATAATCCAATAATGTTTTTTAAATATTTGAGGATTTTCAGCCTTAATCATTTCAATTGAGTATCTTCTTGGATCTATGATTCTAGATTTACTTATATAACTCAAAATCTCACGATATTTTAGTTGGTCCTTATATTTTTTTTTGTGTTTATGAATATTTCCAGAAATTTCTATATTTACCCAGATTTTTTCTTGTTTTTCATCTCTTTCTAATAAAAATTCTAAATATTCGGGAAGAATTTCAGAAATTTTAGTATTTATATTCTCAACTTTTTTTAATATTTCAAATGCTCTCTTTTTAGTATTCTTTTTGATATATTTTATTTGTTCTTCTTCTTTTTCTTCAATTCTTTCTAAAATTAATTGCTTAAATTGATTAAAATCGAATTTCTCTAAATCTACATTTTTCTTTATAATCTCAAGTTCTTCTGGCTTAAGGAAAAATTCTATTAGATTTTTTTTAATTAAATATAAATCTAAATCTGGTTTTGCTAAACTATAAGAATCTTTGGATGAGCCAAAATCTATAATTTTAACTTTATTATCTAAGGTTAACATTATATTACCTAAATGTAAATCATTATGCAAGTCATAATTTGCTCTAAATACTTCAATTGCGCTTAAAACTTGGGAAAATAGTTCGAGTCTTTCACTGTAGTTGTTTTTTTCCCAAAAAATATGCTTTTCAATTTCTTCTAATGATTTTCCTTCTACATATTCTAGAATAACGAAAAAATATTTTTCTCCCTCATAATCAATGTATCCAATCTCAAAGGCTTGGATGATTTTTTCATCTTTATAGTCCAGTAGTTTTTTTGTATCCTTAAGATATAATTTCAGATTAACATTATCAAGAGGGTCTTTATATACTTTAACAACTCTAGGTTCATCATCCTTTTTACTATAAACCTTATATAAAATACCCGATTCACCCTCTTTATCCATAATTTCAATAAAAGTATAAAATCTCTGATTTAATTCTTCTTTCAAGGTTTCTTTAAATCTTTCTGCTCGTAGAATCATCTTTCACTTGATTATAATTTATCAATCTTTAAGTCTTATATATTAATAAATGAAGAATGGATACTTTAAGCTTTTCACTGAATTTTACAATTACCTAAATTTAAGAAAAATTCGCTAAAATAAATTTATTTCAAATTTGGATGGATGCAAAATTCAGTGATTTATCCTCTGGATTTAAATAGATTTTATCAAAGCTTAAAGCAGTATTTGAATAATAATGAACATCTGGAACAATAATGATTTTAATATTTCTTGGAATGTCTTTGTATCTAAATAAGAACAAGTAATTTTGAGCTCTGATACCCGTAAGTATAATTTAATAAATTATAAGTACCCATAAAGCTCTCGCCTTAATTCTTCGGACCACATAAGTTTGCCATCGCTGCCCTCGTAATCAACCGTTCCCCCGTATTTTTCGTTAATTTCTTTCGCAACAGGATTTTCACTAATATAAGTAAGTATGCCATCGACATTTTTTAAGTCAGCGACGTGGTCAAGGCGGTTACGCTGAATGAAAAAACATTCTAAATTTTTCAGAGCACCCAAGTGAGGAATGCGTTGAATCTTATTACCCTCTAAAACTAAATCTTCAAGTTCGGGCAGGTTTTCAAATCCCTTAATTTCGGTAATGTTATTATAACCTAATTCCAAACTTTATAATTTATTAAGGGTTTCCAAACCTTTTATTTCAGAGATTTTATTACACGATAGAAATAAACCCCAGAAAGAGTAATGGAAAAAATTAAGGATCCAGATGATGCTCAAGACTATGTAGCTTATTGTCGATACAAGAAATCTCTTGATTTATAGATAATCTTCTCATTCGCCCTAAAATCTATTTAAGCATATATTCTTTTACTATTTCTTGAGAGTCTGAAGATTTTAAAATCTTAAGCCCTATATCTTGGATAATTCTGAGTTTATCCTTTATCAGGTCACTTATCTCGTTCTCATTAACCCTCTCATTATTTTCAACTAAAAGTTTTACTTGATCATGACAAGATTTTGAAATACC
>JAHLWV010000097.1 GCA_019057735.1 Promethearchaeota archaeon
GGGCCATGAAAATAGGTTGTAGTCTCTCTTCGTTACTCATCCCTATAGCACCTCCTGTTGAAGGTTGAACGATAACATCGGGACATCTGTTTTTTATTTCATTGACACACTCTTGGAATCGTTTTATATCTTGAGTAGGCGTGCCGTCGTCTTCTCTTACGTGTAGATGAATAATACTCGCACCAGCTAAAAACGCTTTTTCTGCTTCAATACCTATTTCTCTAACAGTATAGGGTACGTTCGGATTATGTTCTTTTGATACTTCAGCGCCACATATTGCAGCTGTTATAATTAATTTCTCCATTATTAACATCCTTTGAATAAATAAAATTTCAAATTTGGTAATAACCCTATTAAAAAGGTTGTAGAATTATAATAATTTTAAATTTTATTATGGTATATCAGATCTTACTCTAATTTGGTTAGTTTCAATTATAATTATATTCCCCACAGTTTCTTCTAAACTATAACTTTTCAAGAATCTTTCAAATAATTCTTTCACAGCATTCTTACCCTGTTTTTTGGACCTAATTATTATTAAACCATAAAATTTATCTCTGGGGTTTAAAAAATCTGAGTTTAATGTAATCAGTATTCGTTTTTCTTCAAAACATTTTTTATTTAAACTCTTATCATCTATACCTGCAATATTCTCATGAAAAACAGAATCCACTTCATGTTGTCCAATACTCTCAATTAAATTTTTTAAAATCCAAGGGACATTTTCATCTAATTTGAATTTCACTTTTTTATCCCTGGTCTTCGATAAATGGAAGTATCTCTTCTCTAGCTAACATTGCTCCATATTGAAGTGACGCTTGAATATGCTCTATTTTCAGCGAGGGATAATTTTCTAAAATCTCATCATCTGACATTCCCTCCGCTAAACAATCTAAAATGATTGAAATAAATACTCGAGTACCTTTAATACAAGCTTTACCATGACAAATATTAGGATCAAATGTAATATAATCTTTCCATATCATTTTATTCACTATGATTATAGATGTGTTTAAGCTATTTATTTTTAATTTTCATTTTCAACAAATTTACCAAATATATTTTAAAGTTATTTTTTTAAAATTAAATTTTACATTAGCTTTTTACATTCTTTTAGAGATTCGCCAATCATGTTTGCTGCTTTCTCCAAATCTTCATTTGTATGCCTATAACAAATATATCCATGATGATATGGTTGTAAGAACACTTTCCGTCGAATTAAATGTCTATAAAACTCTTCTCTCAATTTTCGATAAAGATAATTAGGGTCAGAATCAAATGTTATATATGGCATCCATGGTCCTCCAGAAAATGTACATGGAACACCACTATCTTCTATTGCTTGTTTAACATTTTTACCAAATATTTCACCATTTTTACGAATAACACCTAAAACATCGTCTCTCTCCATTATTTCTATAGTTTTAAGTGCCGCTACTTGTGGCAAACTATTTGGAAAGAAGGTCGAACTTAGAAATACTTCTTCGATTAATGTATTCATTATTTCTTCTTTACCTGCAAGAAAACTAATTGGATAACCATTTGCCATCGCTTTACCGAATGCTGCAAGATCAGGTATAACCCCCAATTCTTTTTGAGCACCTCCAAGATTAACTCTGAAACCAGTTCGTATCTCATCATACATTAATATAGCCCCATATTTATCGGCTATTTCACGGAGCCCTTCTAGAAATCCTGGTTCAGGCATTTCTAATTCATGCCCTCCAGGATGATTAATAGGAGTAACAATAATGGCCGCCACATCATTACCATGTGTATTCATCAGTTTAGTGACGTGTTCTAAGTTATTATATTCAAACTCGTAAACATCCTCATATAGCTTTTCAGGGATTCCACCTTTACCTTCAACGCACCAAGAATGCCAACCATGGTATCCACAACGTAATATTTTTAATCTTTTTGTATAACCCCGAGCAACGCGAATACCAATAGTAGTAGCATCAGAACCCGTTTTTACAAATACCATTTTTTCACAACAGGGTATTAAATCTTTTAATTTTTTTGCCAATCTGTTTTGTATTTGCTGGGTTAAAGACATGCAAAATCCCTTATTTTTAATTTGATCTATTACGGCATTATCGATTTCCTCTTCCCTATGCCCTATAATAATAGGTCCATAAGCACATAACATATCAAGATATTCATTTCCATCAACATCAATAACTTTTCCTCCCTTGGCAGTTTCAAAGAAAATAGGATATTCTCCCTCTACAAAGTTATAAGGACGTCGAATTCCTAAAATAGCGCCAGGGATTAATTTCAATGCCTCTTCATATAATCTATTTGAATTATCTAAATTTAATTGATTTACCACGATTCATCTCCATTTATTTCTATAATGAGAATAAGTAAGAAACATAATTTTTGAATATTTTTAAATAAAATTCAAAGATTACCGTGATTTTAATAATTCACAATCCATCAAGTAAAAATGCTTTTTATTTAAAATGGGGATATGAAATAAATTTATATTAAATAAAACAAGCTTTTTTCTATTTAAAATAATATAACAAAGTTGGTAATCATAGAAGAGGTGAATTAAATAATACCAAAACTAATGTGTGATATTTGCGGAAATGAAGAAGATGTGCCTAAATGCTGCGATCAGTCAATGATTGTGAAGGATGACTATATATTATGTTGTTGTGAATCGGAAGAGTGTGGTTATCGACCTATCCCAGAATGTTGTGGACAAAAAATGATTTACAAAGGATAATTAAAAAAATATAAAAAAAATATTTTAAAAAAAGATTGGTAAAATTACCAAATTAGGTCGTTAATTACGTTTTTATCTCTATCAGCTTCTTTTTTACCAAGTACTTTTCTAATGCGTAAATCGTTGATTGATTCTTCGAGCTTATTATCCAGATTTTTCATATCCATCAAATTACCCGTTTCACCACCTTTATCGACTAAGTCTATCATCGAATTATCTTTATTCATTAAATCCCTTAATTTATTTCTAAAGGAATCTGTTACTTTTGTCCGTTGGATTTTCCCTTTTTTTATCAAAATAGGAAAAACGGGAGCTCTTTCTGTAGTTCTGCGCGTATTTGGATCTACAAAGTAGAAAATAAACATAGGTATACCTACGATCACATCTTTAGTCATAATTTCAATAGAATAAGTTTTAAAGAAGTTTTGAACGTTAGTCATTTCAACATCTTTAATTCTTTCGATGTTATCAAGACAAGATTGCTTTTCTTGTTTGATTCTTGCAACTATGCTCTCGGCCGAAGAAAGGTCGCTGCTAAGTTCACTATGTTTTGTTTGGATTTTGTTTTCAATCTCAGATTTTTTCCTCTCAAGCTCTCTAATTTTTTGTTGTTTGGTTTTTTCTAAATCGTTTATTTCTCGTTGTACGTTCTTTCTTATTTGAGCGACTTCGGATTCATTTCTGCTAATTGTATTCCCTAGATCCTGATATTTTATGCGTAAGTCTTTAAGTGCACCTTCAACTTCAAACAAGTCGTTTTTATTGATTGAATTTTTTAGTCTATCTACTCCATTTTTTGTTGCGCTAAGGTTGTTGTAAAGATCGCCAGTTTTATCGTTAATTTTATACTTTCCACTTTTAACCAATTCTTCAGGCGTAGCTTCTATTTTTCGGTTTTTCTCAGCTTCTAATTCTCTAGTAACTGTTGCTAATTGCTTTTCCTCTTCGCTCGTATCGACTTTTCGGCTTCTCAATTTGTCAGCGTCTTGAGCGCCTCGCTGAATCCACTTATCACATAATTTGATTATTTTCTGACCATAATTATCGAGGTGTTTAACATCATTTTGAGATATGAAATCAAAGACTTCTGGGATTATTTTTGCTTGGTTTATGCTTTTAGGAATAGGTCCTCCTTCTAAGAGGAAATAAGGTTCACTAAATGAACTAATATTGTATTGATTTAAGAAAAAGTTTTTAAAATACTCAACTTCACTAGCGCTAAAAAGGGCTTCTTGAATAGCCGTACCTCTTTTATAATTTTTGGATTTCTTTAAATAATTACTATTATACGACTGCAAAGAGTTTAAGAATGATGCTGAATCTGCACCTTGAATTATATTATCTGGGCTGGGTGGCGGTTGTGAAAATTTACCAACATTTAACTTCTCTTGTTTATTTAACAGATAACTACAAACGCAAGCACGAGTGTTATTTAAAGGAACTAAACGGACGGGCCAAAAGCAAGCAGTAATTCTATTTATCTTGCCTAATTTTCTAATAGTCTTTCCATAGATGTTTATACATTCGTTTAATGCCATCGCCATTTCATCTAGTAATGTAGCTTTTGAGCGGGCAGGGATCACGGAGCCAATATCGATTAGAAAAGGAATTATTTTATCTACCATTTTTTTGAATCACATAAATTTTCTATTTTCTATATTAAATCTAAAAATGAGTTAAGTAAATAAATTTTTGCCTCTAGATTTTCAATTTTTATCTAAGAATTAAAAATTTAAATGATTCAACAACAAATAAATCATATAAGATATTTAATATAAAAGATGATAAGATATGGAAGGTAAATTTTTAGAAGGAAAAGGAGTTATAATTACAGGTGGTGCTTCTGGATTTGGAAAGGGTGTAGCGCATGCCTTTGCTGAACGAGGAGCAAATTTAGTTTTAGTAGATATAAATAAAGAGCTTCTAGAAGAGACATCTAAAGATATTGAAAAAAAAACTAGCCGAAAGGTAATACCAATAATATGTGATGTTTCAAAATCAGACCAAGTAGAAGCAATGGCAAAACAAGCATTTCAAGAATTAGATAATGTTTTTGTATTATTCAATAATGCAGGTGTCGGATATCCATATGGGGCTGACTTGTTAAGAACAAAAGAAAAAGATTGGGATAGAATTATAGATATAAATCTTAAGGGAGAATGGCTAGTGTCAAAATCAGTGTCAAAAAAAATGAAAAAACAAACTTTTGAACCTATAGCAGGAAAAGTCATTCATACAGCATCAATAGCGGGAATGAAAGTTGATAATAAAACTCCAGTTTATACTATTAGTAAGGTTGGAATCATTGCTATGGTTCAGATGTTGGCTCAAAGTCTTGCTCCAAAAATTACAGTTAATTCAATATCTCCAGGATATCATATAACTGGTATTTATGATAATAGGGAAGATGTTATTAAAATGATAATGGATGATGGACACGTCAAAACTCCTTTAAACAGATTAGGAACAGTTGAGGATGTAGTGAATGTTCTCCTATTTTTAGCATCTAATTTATCGGATTTTATAACAGGACATAATTTCCCTATTGATGGAGGAATAACTGAAATTGGAGTTCCAGCAAATTATATCAAATCAGATGTTTAGAATATTTATTAAATTTCTTTCTCTTAATTGATTTTTTTTTTAATAGTTTCTGACATTAAATAAGATTAAAAATTTATATACTAAAGAAAATCGATAATTAATTATAATTAAAATAAAAATTAAATTTAAAAAGTGATAAAAATGATTGAAATTATAATAGCAGTTTTACAGATAATTTTGGCGATCGGAATTATTGGATTTTGGATTTATTTCTTTTTAGTAGAAAACAAAAATCCTGATAAGACTGAGTGGTATTTGAAACATGAACGATCTTTTCCTCTCCCTGATTTAGGTTTAATTACAACTTGTTTGATAATTTCCGCAATAGGACTTTTAACAGGGCAGAGATTTGGGCTATTCTTTACTATAGTTGCTAGTGGAGCTTTACTGTTTTTAGGTTTAATAGATTTCGCATTTAATTTTCAGAATGGTCTGTTTAAAACAAGAGACATGGATGCCTACATGAGTATCTTTATTGTTTCAGCTGTGTTAATTTTAGGTATCATTTGCCTAATTTATGGATATTTAAATTTCTAAATTATACTGAGAAGTGAATCAAATGGCAAAAAAGAAATTAATAAAAAAACAACCTTTTAAAGGGAAAATAGCTGTCATTCCTGGTGGATCAAAGGGAATGGGCAGAGCCACAGCAAAAGACTTTTATTTGTTAGGTGGAAGCGTTTGTATAATTGCCAGAGGGATGGATGCATTAAAATCAGCTGAGGAGGAAGTTAAAAAACTTAAAACAAATAACTCTCAGTTTGTCGAAGTCATTTCATGTGATACTACAGATATGGACAAACTTACACCTTTACTCACAGACTTTATTAATAAACATGGTGTTCCAGATTACCTATTTAATTTTGTTGGTTATGCATATGCTCAATATCTCGAGAAATTAACACTTGAAGATTTCAAAAAGAATATGGATGTTAATTATTACGGTCAATTAGTTCCTACTTTAATTTTGTTGCCATATTTAATGAAGGCAAAAAGTGGATATATTTCCCTAACATCTTCAGTAGCAGGTTATATAGGCGTAATGGGATACACTACTTATACCCCTACTAAATTTGCTATCTTGGGTTTAGCTGAAGTTTTAAGAAATGAATTAAAACCATATAATGTTAATATATCCGTTTTATTTCCTGCTGATGTTGATACCCCTGGATTTGCGGAGGAGAATAAGTCAAAACCACCTGAATGTGCTATAATTTCAGAAGCAGTAAAATTAATGATTCCTGAGCAAATAGCTGAAATTTTCATTGAAAGTATTTTAAAGAAAAAATTTGAAATTCTACCAGGTAAAGCAAAAATGTATAGAAAATTGAAACGTCTTTTTCCAGATTTAGTAAGAAATATAACCGATAGTGATTACAAGAAAGCCCTAAAAAAAACTGGAAGACAAATTTAAAATTTTTTATTTTTTATTTTAAAACTATATTGTTTTTAATTATTAAACGAATTACAATTATGAAAAAAAATTATTTAAAAGATATTTCAGTATGCGAAAAATAGGGCTTATTATTAATCCTATTGCAGGAATGGGTGGAAGTGTAGGACTTAAAGGAACTGATGGTGCTATATTAAATAAAGCTATTGAAATGGGAGCTAAGCCAATAACCCCCAACAGAATCCGTTATTTTCTTTCTAATATAAAAACCAAAGGTAAAATTCATTTATTAGTTGCTCCAGGAAATATGGGCGCTAATGTTGTTAAAGAAACTGGCATAAATTTCGAAATAATAGGTGATATCAATCAAGAAACTACCGCCGAAGATACAAAAAAAATAGCTAAAATGATGATACAACAAAACATTGAATTATTAATTTTTTGTGGTGGAGACGGGACAGCCAGAGATATTCACGACGCCATTGGCTTATCTATACCTGTTGTGGCGATACCTTCTGGCGTTAAAATGTTCAGCTCTGTTTTTGCCATTAACCCTAGAGCTGCTGCCGAAATTGTTGATAAATTCGTAAAGGAAACAGTAGAACTTCAAGAAAAAGAGGTTTTAGATATTAATGAACAATCGTTTCGAGAAGGAATTTTAGATTCAAGACTATATGGATACTTAAATGTTCCTAAAGTTATAAATCTTCTACAGGCTGGAAAAGATGGTTCTAAAATAGGAAGATCCATTGAAGAAAATAAACATGAAATTGCTCAACATGTTATTGAAAATTTAGAAGATGATACATTATATTTACTTGGGCCCGGTACAACTGTAAAAGCAATCACCGATCAGTTAAAGTTAACAAAAAGCTTACTTGGAGTAGATGCTCTTTATAACGATAAGATTGTTGGTATAGATTTAAATGAACGTGGAATTATAGAACTTTTGGATAAATATAAAAAGGCAGAGATTATTGTTTCGCCAATAGGTGGGCAAGGATTTATTTTTGGAAGAGGTAATAAACAGATTACCCCTAAAGTTCTAG
>JAHLWV010000098.1 GCA_019057735.1 Promethearchaeota archaeon
TTCTCCAATCTTGGAAATTTTCGTCATTTCTTACAGTTAAGCAAGAAAATCTTGTATAAAAAGTTTTATAAATAATTAGATATTAATTGTTGTTTGTTTTTGCTGAATTTAACGATTTAGATTTTAATGTCGCAGCTTCTACTGCACTAATTAATGTGGCTCTTATCTTAGCAGATTCAAGTTCGTGTATAGCTGTTATTGTAGTCCCTCCCGGGGTAGCTACCATATCTTTTAGCGCTGCAGGGTGTATATTCGTTTCTAATAGAAGTTTTGCAGAACCTAAAAGGGTTTGAGCTGCTAATTTCAAAGCAATTGCTCTAGGCAAGCCCATTTTCACACCACCGTCTGCTAGTGCTTCGATAATAATAAACATATATGCTGGGCCACTCCCAGATAAGCCTGTTACTGCATCCAAGTGTCTTTCTTCTAATTCAACTACCATTCCCACAGCATTAAATATCTCTTTTACAAAATCTAATTGATCGTCTTTGATATTCTCATTATGGGCTATTGCCGTAGCTGCTGCACCTATAAGTGCTGGTGTATTTGTCATTATTCTTATTAAACCAACTGATGGATTTACAATTTTATTAATATGATTAAAAGAAACTCCCGCAGCTATTGAAATTATTACTTGTTCATTTGTAATGATTGGTCCAATTTCTTTTAAGACAGTGTCTATAACTTGGGGAATAACTGCAATTAATATAAATTTAGAGGATTTTGCCAATTCTTCATTATTTTCAGCAGATTCAACTTTGCATTGTTCAGATAATTTATTTCTTTTGTCGTCGTCGATATCAAATATAATAATATTGTCTTTATCAAGTGTATTAGTTGAAATCAGCCTCTTCAATATGGCAGATCCTATTTTTCCAACTCCAATTATTCCTAGTTCCTTCGTAAACATAATATGAATATACAATCGTTACCAAAATAAAGTTATTAAAATGAACTAAAAATATGAGTCTTTAATTATTCCTTGGATCTTTTTTTAAAGTTTTAAGCATATAGCTCCGCTTTTAACTCTTCAATGAGATGTCTTCTAATCATTCCATTATTCCGGTCATATCCTTCGCATACGATACTCCTTACCCCAATTATATCGGGCATTATTTTTTTTACCATTGGTAGGGAGTCTTTCATTAAATATCCCGCTAAAGCGACTTCTAGATTGAGTTTTTTTGCTTTATTTTTAAAAAGCTTTAATTGATCAACGCTTAAAAAATCAAATAAACCTTTCCCATCTTTGATGAATGTATCAAGCATCACTATATCGGCTCCAGATTTGGCTGCTATATTTGGGAGTAATAAAAAATCTGGTGAGGAATTCATCCTTATTCTGTCTGCATACCCGGCCACTACAATTTTTATATTTTCATTATAACTTTTTACAGCTTTCACGACTTTTTTCATTAAGTATATGCAATCATCCTCTGTCGTTGATTCTTTTAGCCCTATTTTAATAACATCAGCCCCGGATACGGCAGCGCCTAGAGCGGCCAAAGAAGCTGATCCCGGTAAATTTGGGAAGTCTCCTATGGTTGCACTTAATAATTGAGAACTGTTTTGAGGTATTAAACTTTTCATCTTCTTTATAATCCACGGAAAATTAGCACCTAAAGAACCTTCAATCGGGTTCTTACAATCAATATAATCTACATCTTTTTGTTGAACTACAACTTTAGCTTCTTCAATTGATTTAGGGCTTACAAGCAGTCTGATACGTTCTCGCATAACCAATCACTTATTCTAGGAAGGAATTATATCTGACCAAAAGTTCTATATGAATCCTTCTAATACTACTAGATCTTTTATACTTTAAGTTATAAATTATCTTTTATTTTAGGTTATTTAAAAATTGATTAAATGTTAAAGAAAGAAAATGATATAAAAATTTAAATTATATAATTATTATTAGATATCAAAAAAATTATGAATTATTATGTCTCCCAAAGAAATCACAAAAGTCGACATAACAAATGAAGTATTTAGAGAACCATTTGAAGTGATTAAACAAATATCCTCAAATTTAGATGGGTTGAAATATACTAAAGTAATTCAAACATATGTGATGGAGGATCGAAGGTTAAACCTCTCATTAGAAAACGATGGTTCTAGTTATTTCAAAGGTAAGGTGGTTTGGATTGGGAATCGTAAGGATGATAGCGAGGGAACTATTTTTTGTGTTGATACACGAACTGAATTGAAACAAATAAATCCTACAGCTGAAAACACAGATAATGTTGTGCTCGATATAAAAAAAGAAGTAATACGGATTTCTACAGCATCAAAAACCAAATGTGCCGTCTGTGGAAAGAATATCGAGATATTTGACGAAGTAGCTGGCTGTCCAATTTGCGAAGCAAAAGCTCATAAGGATCACATAACCGATTGGGTTAGAATGAAGCACGCTTGTCCAGTATGTAAGAAATCTTTAAATGTTTCAAGCTCTGGTGTTATTTTTATTGATTAAATTTTGAGAAAATTTCTTAGTTCTTCGATTTTTATAGACCCGTCGTGTAAAGCGGTCCCAATCAGAACCCCTGAGAAATTATTACTTTTATAATCCTTTATATCTTGGAGGTTTTTTGTTCCGCCTCCAATAAGTATTTCACCATTAAACTGTTGCCTTATCTTCAAATAAAGCGCTGAAATTCCTCCCATTTTCTGTCCAACTTTAAAGAGATCAAGTAAAATTATATTAACTATGCCTAAATCTTCAATTTTGCCAACAACTTTAAGTATATCTTGATTTTTAAGTTCCTTTATATTAGTCTGAATTACTTCGTTGTACATATCGACGCTTACAACAATCTTGTTAGTATCAAACTGGTTTAAACACTCCGTAATAACTTTTAGATCTCTTAAGGTTTCTAATCCCAAAATCAACGATTTTATTTTAAGTTTAAAATATTTTTCTACATTCTTTTTAGTTTTTATTCCGGGGTCGATCATGATCTCAACACCAGGAATATCGAGTATTTTTGAAATTATTGCGATATTTGGCTTTTTTTGAAGTATCGCATCCAAATCGGCAATATAAAATTCGTTGAATAAATACTTATTTTTTAATTTTAATGCAATTCTTATTGGGTTGCTATCATTAATTAAAACTGATTTTAATGGTTTATATTTTTCTCTTTCTCCTTTAATTGCGTGTACAGCTTGAGAATTTAATATATCAATAACAGGAATGATCCTAAATTTATGCATAATTACGACAAAAACATGACATTTGATTTAAATTATCAATAACAAATTACCAATATGTTATACTCTTTTTGTTTAAAAATAGTGATTAATTAATTATTAAATAATTTCATTTTTAAAGTATAAAAGCTAATTTTATCTTTAGACAAGGAAAACTAAACAAAAAAGTGAGAGATATGAAAACTGAAACATATATTAATAAAATCATTGAAGATACTGGACTTTCTAAAACGGAAATACAAAGCTTAGTGGAAAAGAAAAAAGAGGAATTAAAGGGCTTAATTTCAGATGAGGGGGCATTATTTGTAATTGCTAAAGAACTAGGAGTAGAAGTTTCAGGCGAAAATCAAGAGCTTTTGAATGATATCGAATTAAACATTTCTGACATCACCTTAAACATGAAAAATATTGTATTAGTTGGTAGGATTAAGGATATTTTCAATCTCAATAGTTTTAAAAAAAGCAATGGAGAAGTCGGATATGTGGGAGCTTTCAAATTACATGATAATACAGGGGATATTCGAATTGTATTATGGGACGACCAGGTAAGTGTGTTTAAAGATGAACGATTTGAGAAAAATGAAATCGTTAAAATTTTGAATGGAAATGCAAAACAAGGAAGATATGGGGGAATAGAAATCCATATTGGAAGATTTAGTAAAATTATTTTAGCTCCTGAGGATGTTGATTATAAGAAATACCCCAAAATAAAGGAAGAATTTAAACTAATTAATGAAATTAACGAAAATTTAGGATCTATATCAATTGAAGGAAAAGTAATGAATCGTTCTCCGGTTCGCGAATTCACTCGGAAGGACGGTCAAAATGGAAAAGTCTGCTCGTTAACTGTTCGGGATAAATCAGGTAAAACTAGAATAAGTTTTTGGAACGATGATATCGATAAAATAGAAAAGATTGATATCGGTGATTTCATTTCTCTCAGTAGCTTAAATCCCAGAAAAAGTAATTTTACTGAAGGCCAAATAGACTTACACGCAACTTCTTGGACACAAATTACGAAAAAAGACAAAGTTGTAAAGTTTAAAGCACAAATAATTGATAACATTGACACACTTCAAAACCAAAAAGGTTACATATCTTTTCAAGGAATAATTTCTGCGATAGATGACATAAAAAAAATAACTTTAAAATCTGGGGAAGAAATTTCATTATTAGGGTTCAATGTGAGTGATGAAACTGATGCTATAAGAGTTACAGCTTGGCGGGAGAGAGCAGATGAACTTTCAAAATCCCTGAAGAACGGGGATGGAGTTTTACTGAAAGATGTTGAATTAAGATATAACAACTATTCACAAAAAAACGAAATAACTATTTCCATTGACTCGAGTATAGAAAAAATAGATTTAAAGATTGAAAATATTAAAATATCTAAACCATCAGGAAATTTCAATCAGAATAATTTTTCAGGAAATTTTACTGATATCAACACTATTCAAAGCTCTGGTTTTTTTGAATTAAAAGGCGTAATATCTAATGAATTAAAAAATATCAGATTTTACGAAGCTTGTTCAGAATGTAGAAAAAAAATAGATAATTGTTCGTGTGATAAAACAGGTGATAAAAAACTCACAATGATTACCAGTCATTTTCTTGAAGATGAGAGTGGAAGAATTAGAGCGACATTTATAGGAGAAGCAGCTGAGAAATTAGTGGGAGAAAAAGCAGAGCTAATTGTAAAGGTTAAAGACACTCCCGATTATGAAAAATTGTTGAAAAAGTTATCTTCTAGTATCATTGGTAGGGACATTATGATTAAAGGTCGAGTAAAATTTAATGATTACAGCGACGCATATGAAATAGTAGCTTCAAATTTTCAGGATATTAATGTTAATGATGATTTAGAGAATCGAATAAAAGAAATTATGTCTTAAATATATAGTTATTAGTAAAACCAAAACCATCTACATCTATTTTGTTTCTAGTTCATTAAATTATAATTAGATAAAAGATTTTAAAGTATTGAAAAGAACTATGAAACAAGTAAATATTGTTGGATTAGGGGAAGTTGTTCTAGATTGGGTAGCTGAAGTGCCCCATTTTCCAAAACCCGATGAAAAAATTGATGCGTTAAGTGAAAATTATTTTCCCGGTGGAGTTACTGCCAATTATTTAGTGGCTCTAGCTAGATTAGGAGGTAATTGTGGATTTATTGGAGCAGTTGGAGATGACTCGTATGGCGATTTGTTAATCGATGATTTTTTAAAAGAAAACATAGATACAAGCTATATTGTTAGAAAACGAGATAAAAAGACACCAGTTAACTTTATATTTGTATCTAAAGGCGAAAAATCTATTATTCAATCCCCCCATATGCAAACAACAAAATTGGACATTGAAGAACTGCAAGAATCCTCCATAGCAGATTCTAAACTATTACATACTACTATTATTCATCAGAAATTAACTAAAAAAGCACTTGAAATAGCAAAGAATAATGGAGTAAAAGTAAGTATCGATTTAGAATCTCAAATTGCATTAAGGGGTTGGGATAAATTAAAAAATATACTATTAAAAGCGGATGTTTTGCTTCCAAACAAAGAGGGGGCAAAATTACTTACAAATAGCAGGACCCCTCAAAAAGCAGCGAAAATTTTAGTTAAAAAGGGGATACCTGTTGTAATTATCACATTAGGAAAGAACGGTGCTTTATTAACGACAAATAATTATCAAAAAAAGATACCTGCCTACCCTATAGAAAATCTAGTAGATACAACAGGTGCAGGTGATACTTTTAACGGCGCTTTTTCCTTAGCTTATTGGATGAAAAATTGGGATTTAGAAAAATCTTGCAGGTTTGCCAATGCAGCAGCTTCATTAAAAATACAAAAATTAGGTGCGAGAACGGGAATGCCTAATAATCAAGAAGTTTATGATTTTCTAATAGAGAAAGAAGATAATTTCTTCTAACCTTTATTATCGTATTTTTTTATTTCAAATGATATATTACGCAAATGTTGTCAAATTTGCTACTATTTGCAAGCAAATCCAATTTTTGTAGATAAATATCATTTGAATTAGACACATTTTCTTCATTATATGGCCATTCACCTATTAACATATCTCCCATATTTTTGATATTTCCTACTAAAAAGCCTTCTTTCTTTCCATCGCTCAAATTTGTGTAGAGAATAGCAATGTAATAAATGATCTCGATTTTATTGGATGGGTTCCCAATTTTTATTACTTCTTTTATGTTTTGAAATTGAACGACATTAGACTCTTTCTGGCTCACAACTCTCAGTGTGGTAAAGAATTGAGAAGAAATTTTAATTTGATTGTCATTAAATATGTCTTTAAAGGTTAGCGAGTATGAATCGCTAGAATCCTCTTTTATCCCTTCAAATATAACCTTGTAAAATATCGAACTCATTGAATCCTATTTTATTTTTTATTGAAATTACGAAAATTAAAAAAAAAGCAAATGAACATCTAACTTTTAAAGTATTATTAATATCGTCGTTTCCTTATCATACGATCTTGAATGATAATATTTTCCTCGGGGAATCCTAAATCTATTAGAAATTTTTTCAGTTTGAACTTGTGCTCACCTTGAAGCTCGATTCCTTTACCTCTCAGAACCCCCCCAGAAGCACATTTTTTCTTAGCTTTCTTGAGAATATCTTTTAGATTCGCATCTATGTTACCTTCGAATTTGATTACTGTAACTACCTTCCCCCATTTACGTCGATCGTTAGAAATAATAATTTGTTGTTCATCTGCGCTTAAACTATCGCATATACATAAGTCTTTCGGAAAACTACATGTCGCACAAATATCGTCGTCTTTAATACTCTTTTTTCACAACCTTTATTATTAAAACATATTAAAAAACAATACTAAAAAATAATAGACCTAAATCTTATAAAAACCTTTTTTTATTTTAGTTTTAAATAATTTTAAAAATGTAAAGTTTTATACAAAATGTAATTGGGAACAAAATTGTTAAACAAACAAATTCTTTTTAGTATTAAAAATAAACGATTTATGCGATAGAAAATGATGAGTTCATGGATTTTTAAAGTAATCGTTGCTGGAGCCGGCGGAGTAGGTAAAACTGCAATGGTGACTCGATATTGTACTGGTAAATTTGAGGGCGGTTATAAAATGACCATAGGGGCGGGATTTCATACCAAATCAGAAATTCTAGACACAGGAGAATCGGTAAAAATGCAATTATGGGATTTTGCCGGAGAAAAAAGATTCCGAGAACTTTTACCAGATTATTGTAAAGGCGCAAGCGGAGGATTAATTTGTTTCGATATTACGGATTACGACACATTTAGAGACATTCCAGTATGGTTGAAAATAATTCGCCAAAAAGCAGGGTTTGTGCCTATTATACTAATGGGGATGAAGTGGGACCTGCCAAACCACGAAGTTGACTTTGACGTCGCAAACGATTACGCTCAAAAAGCTAAATGCAATCAATGCGTTTTCACATCATCTAAAGAAAATATAAATGTCAACGAATCGTTTCAAGCCATAGCAAAATGGCTCATATTTTACGCTAACAAAACTTAATTTAACTTAATTCTTATTT
>JAHLWV010000099.1 GCA_019057735.1 Promethearchaeota archaeon
CTGTTTAAGCAAGAATTTCGAGTCTTCCAATATATTTATTTATATTTATAACTATATTCCTTCAATATATAAATGTTCTGAATTATCTTATTCCTTTATAAATTGACATATGAACAATTCTTAGTGAGGAAGTGACTGACATATAAGAATATATTTTTGAATATAATTTACCTAAAATAAATCTATAAACCTTAAAACTATAAAAAATTGGAATTAGGGATAAATTTTCAATCTTTTTTTTGTTTGATAATAATAATAATAGAGAAGATAACTAATGCAGCTCCAATTAAATGAAAAGGTGTAAAAAATTCTCCTAATATAAAAGTAGCAAAGATGGCGGTAACAATTGGAGTAGGAGATAAAACAATGGTTGCATTCGAGACATCTAAATACGATAAAGTCTTATACCAACAGAATAATCCTAAACCATATACAGTTCCCATTATTATGAAAAAGAATTGATTATATGGATTAAAAAAAACACTTAAATCAACAGGAGAAAATGTAAAGTAGGTAATTATTAATACAACACCGCTTAACATATTTCGGATGAAAACCATTTGAGTTGGGGTAAAGTCGTTTCGACTAAACAATTGTTTCGTCATTGTGTGCCCAAACATCCATAGAGCTGTAATCAATAATAAAATTAACACACCAATCAAAACATCAGTGTTAAAGGTCAGAAAATTCAACGAACCCTGAGTTATTGCTATTAATAAACCTAAAAATAACACGATGGAAAATACGATTTGAATTTTTGAAATTTTTTCTTTTAATAACAAAAAGCCAAACAATAATCCAAAGAAAACGGAGGTTTTTTGAGTTAAAGATCCGTTTATAGCTCCAGCTAATCGATATCCCACAAAAAATAGTAGTTGATTAATGCTAAAGATTATCCCGATAAAAGCTATTAACCAAAAATTTTTTTTCAAACTTGTTAAAATTGAGTTATTTGACATTACATCAGGATTTCTCCTTTCTTTCCTTTTATTCATTCGCATCTCTAAAATCATGAGAGGAAGAAATATTGTTGCCTCAATCAAACATGTCATAGCTGCAAATACATGAGAATCGATTGATTTGGCCGAATTTGCTATAATCGGTTGAAATCCAACAAGAATAGTTCCGACAGCTCCAAAAATTAAGCCTTTTTTTCGATTATTACTCAAGCTATCTTAGAAAAACTAGAAAAAATTAAAAACTTTTATAATGAAGAAGAAAAGAAGAATTCACTGTAAAGAAAAATATTATTAATTTATTCAACCCTTAAAATATTGATTATGAAAAGTTTCGAACGTATTTGGACCGCATTGAATCTCGAAGAGCCAGATCGGATTCCGACTCACACAATTAATATCGATGGGAACGTCGCTGATCAAATCTTAGGTCGTCCGAAGCGAAATGCTTTTGATATATTTGACGATATGGAAAAACAATATCCCGATGATTGGGTAGATAAAATTAACGAAATCCTTCTAGATATTGAAATCTCTACCTTTTCAAAAGCAATAAGAGCAGGTCTTGATTTGGGATTTGATGGAGTGGGAGTACAATACATCCCCTTTATCCTTGAAAGTAAAACAGAGATGACAGATATATTTGGAAAGAGGCACAAGGTCAGAAATATTGATGGAAATCCTTATCCAGATTACTATGGCGGATATATTAAAAATCGAGAGGATTGGGAAGCGTATCCGAAACCTGATATGAAGGAAGAATACAAAAAGGCTAAAAAATTTTATAAGGGAGTTCTGAGAAAATGTCGTGATATAAAAGATGATATCTGTATTTTCGCTCAAAATGCTTTAACTTCGGTGTTTCCCCCCGTATGGCAAGGAATGGGCATGCCTTACTTCGCTCGGGCTCTTAAGAACGATCCGAAACTAATCGAAGAACGGTTTCGCTTTTGTACGGACTACACATTAACAGTTTTTAAGGCATATTCTGATTGTGGTGCTAAAATATTTCTTGAAGGCGGAGATATAGCTCACACAGGAGGGCCGATGATTAATCCGAAATACCTTGATAAGTACCTTCTTCCGCGTTTCCAAGAGGTTTCAGAAACGATTCATGATTGGGGTGGAAAATATATGCTGCATACTGATGGTGATATTACTTCTCTCTTAGACTTTATTGTCGAGTCCGGTTTTGATGGACTTCAATGTCTTGAACCACCTCTTGTAGATTTAAATATGGTTAAAAAAAAAATTGGTCATAAATTATGCTTATCAGGAAATATTGATACTCGGCACATCTTAGTAAAAGGTTCTAAAGAAGAGGTTTTTGAAGCAGTAAAACTCGCAATTAAAGCCTTAGGACCTAATGGAGGGGCGATGATTTCTCCAGCTAACTTTCATCCCGGTATGTCAGTTGAGCGGTTAAGATGGATGATAGAAGCTGCTAATAAATTTGGTGTATATCCCTTACAAATTAATAATTAGCTTTCTTCATTAGCTCTTATTCTTTTTTCCCGTTTTTTTCCCGTACGATCATGTAAATCGAGACTGTTACAATTACTATTCCTATGAGATGGTAATATGTGATCATCTCACCAAGAATAGCCCAGGAAAAAACCGCTGATGTGATCGGTGTTAAGGACATAATTACGCCTGCCTTTCCTATAGGGATATAGGACAATGTTCTATACCAGAACAGTAACGAAAAGCTCCAGTCTAAAGCCATTAAAAAAGGATAGATAAGATATCCAGAGCTAAATACAGTTATCAATCCTTCTAAAGGAAAAAAAATGAAATAAGTTAACAACATTATAGTCCCACTTAATAAATTTCTAAGAAAAACTACTTGAATAGGACTAATCTCGTTTCTATCGAAACCTGATTTAGTAAAGGCATGTGTTACTGTAAAGATAATAACCGCCAATATAATAATGAGGACTCCGAAATTAAATTCAAGCAAATTAAAAAAACCTTGAGTAATTGCGATAAATAATCCTAAAAATAAAATTATACAGAACAAAATCTGGATTTTTGATATCCTCTTCTCATTGAGAAATATATAACCCGCTAGTAGAGCAAAAATAACTTCACTTTTTAAGGCAAGTGAACTATTAACTGCTCCAGCGAGATCATAACCTACTACTAATAACACGGGGACGATAGAAAAAACAATTCCAATTCCTATTAATAATTTAATATTCCTCAATTGTTTCCAACCACTCAACAGAGAATTTATCCTGTCATTCAATCCCGTTTTAGCTAAAGATTTCAATTTCAATCTTTCGATTAAAAAGATGGGGAAAAATATAATGGCCATGAATATTACCGTAATAGTAGAAAAGGTAAAAGCGTCGATTATCGAAGGTCTTGAAAGCGAAATGACTGGTTGTAATCCTATTAAAACTACGGTGATAATTCCGTTAATTAAACCTTTTCTAAGATCGTAATTTTCCATTATTTTTATCAAATAAAACCTTTTTGCGTGATAATTTCTGAGTTAAGGTAATGAATAATAAAAGTTAAAGGGTAATTAAATATATAAGTAAATAGTGTAAGGAAGATAATTTTGACCTAAATGTAGTTTTACTTTCTTATGGGGATAACTAAAGATTGGTTCGTTGAGAAAATTAAGAAATTTCTTGAATCTGATGACAGCAATAAGATGAAGATGGTAGACAGCTCTCTCATTTTTGATCCCGATGTAATTGTTGGGTTTGTTTCTGGAATTGATCCCATTTTTAATGATTATAAGAAGATTATTGGTGAATTCTATCTCACACCAATGGAAGCGTATTCATGGTATTGTGAAAAAAACGACATCCCTATATCAACTGAGAATTTAAGCGTAGTAGCCTATATTCTTCCGATAACTAAGATAACAAAGGAAGAAAATTTTGAATATTCTAAAGTTTATCCTTCAGAGAGATGGGCTAATACACGATTATTTGGAGAGCAAGCTAATACGGAAGTTCAACTCCATTTAATTGACGAGTTAAAAAAGTTAGGTATAGATGCGATGTCACCTACCCAGGAAAAACGCTTATTTAAAGTCAACAAGGAGATTTGGGCTTCTAACTGGTCTCACAGGCATTGCTGTTTTGCGTCTGGTTTAGGGTCGTTTGGTTTATCTGATGGTTTTATTAACTCAAGGGGTAAAGCAATGAGGTGTGGGAGCATTATTGTTAATTACAAGTTACCATCGGATGCTACCAAAAGACCTTCAGATCCTTATGAATATTGTAATAACTGTGGTGAGTGTATCAACCGTTGCCCAGTTAACGCAATAACTTTTGACAACCGGCACGATAAAATCATATGCTCCCAACATGTTATGGGAACCGTTCCATATATAAAAAAAAATTATGGAATTAACATTTATGGATGTGGATTGTGTCAAGTAGGAGTTTCCTGCTCAAATGGGATTCCCGAGAAAATTAATTATTTAGAATAAGTTCCAAATTTTGGAAATTTTTTCAATTGATCTGAATTAAAGACGGGTCCATCTTTACAAATAGTAATATTGTTCTCTACTCCTATGCAGCAAGAGCCACATAAACCTATACCACATTTCATTTTTCGTTCCATGCTGGCTTGAACTTCAATATTCTTTGATTCTGCTAGTTCAAGAACTTTTTTCATCATAATTTCAGGACCACATGTAACAATCAAATCGAAGTGTTCTTTATTAATTAAATCTTCTACGGGATCAGTTACAACGCATTTCTTACCAAAAGATCCGTCATCAGTCGTACACATCGTATTTGGAATCAATTCCAACAATCTCTCATTGAATATTAACGAATCTTCATCTTTAGCTCCAATTGCTACTTGTACGTTTGCCTTGTTTTGTTTAAGAGTTTCTATTAAGGTTGTTAAGGCTGCGATTCCCATCCCTCCTCCTACAACAAGAATATTTTTCGATTCCTCGTAACTAAACGAATTCCCAAAAGGACCTCTGATTCCAATTGAGTCTCCTTCATTTAAATCGAATAATTTGGATGTTCCCTCTCCTATTTTTTTGACGGTTATTTCTATAAGGTTTTCTTTTATGCTAGAGATGGACATTGGTAAGAAGTCAACATCAGGAAGCCATAAAATAACAAACATTCCCGGTTTGTAAGCGCCCGCAATCCTCGAGTTTCTAACCATAAAACTTTTGATTTCGGGGGAATGTTCAGTTATTGATTCTATCTTGACTATATCAGTTTTATTTCTGGTTAAATCCAAAATAATTTCTTTCTTATCTTGTTCTAATGGTATTGTTTCTATGAACTCATGTTCAATGGCTAAATCATAAACTTGTTTCCCTCTTTCTGTTCTTACAATTAGCGTATTCCAGCCGTTTTTACTACCAAACTTTCCAATTGATAAATCAGCGAAGGAAGCTGTGTAATCAGAACAGGAAAAACAAGCTTTTCTTATTGCTTTTTCGTATAAATAATTTAGTGGTATTTCTTTTACAGTAGAATTATTAATAATTTTCATTTTAAAGTTGTCTTTATCGGTGCCAATTTCGTTTATCTCACTTGATTTAACCCCAAATTCCTCAAAAACCATTTCTAATAATTGGTTATAATAAGTTCCAAAGCAAAAAGTCCCAATGGCCAGCGATACTAAATCATATGCTTCATAATCAAATGCGGGGTGGTTCTGTAGCTTTCTTAGAGCTTGAATTTGGCAAGGAGTCCCTACTACAGCAATATCTACGCTTTCTTTATTAATAGCGCCGCCCAAAAGTGAGAGTAAAGGGCCTTGACTTGGCTTATACCCTATTCCTTTGAAAATATCTTGTGAATTCTGGGCGATCATTGGGGAGGGTCTAAAGCTATCGTCTTTATCAGTAATAATAGAAGAATCGACTAAATCGTTTTCCATAGCCAACCATAATAGACCTGTTAAAGGTCCCGCATTAGCCGGTATGCTTTCTCTTGCTTTCTCTGTTAGTTTAATTGAAACAATTTTGAGATAATGCCCCAGAATCTTATCGTGTTTCTTTCCAAAAACCCAATTGTCTAATAATGTTAAAGGAATCGTTTCAGTTTCCGTTTTTGGACAGAGATTATAGCAAAGTCCGTAACCATCTTTGCATGTGTTCATATCTTTGCAGGACCCATCTTCTATTGGGATCTCCTTTTCTTTATCAAATAGAATGTTGGCACAAAATGCCCCACAAGCTCCACAGTATACACATTTCCCCGTTTGAATTACTTCTTCAAATAACTCTTTCCAACCTTTTTGAACTTTCCCGATAAACATTCTAATTGTTCACCCCTTTTATTTGTTCTAAAAAATTCATTGCTTCTTGTTTCCCTAATTCAAATGCTTCTAAATTTTTATCTAAAGTAGAATTCGGAACAAATTTCTTAAGAGTTTCTAAAGCAGATTCTTCGGAAAAGATTCTTGAAAGTATCGTAAAGATACCAAATAAAATTGAGTTTCCAAAAACAATATTCCCGAACTTTTCAACCGCTAATTTTTGAATTGGTATACCCAAAACCTTGGTAATTTTTTTTGCTACCCTAAATTTTCTAATTGTAGAGGTGTCCCATATTAAAAATCCTGTGTTTTCCTCATTTTTTACAAAATCAATCTTAACACCATTAGCAGATTCTTCTGATAAGACAATTAAAAAATCGTAGGGCGTTAAAGCTTTAGGGTAGTCTATAAACTCTATTTTTTTATCTAAGTCAACAACTACTTCTGCCCAGCATTTTCCTCCTCTTGCAGCTGCGGAATAGGCTTCAGTTTGCGTAGCAGCAAGACCTTCATAGATTGAGCTTGCCATTATTATCATTTTACTAAGAGTTATAACCCCTTGTCCACCGAACCCACTTACTCGAAATTCATATCGAGACACGATTTCAGCTACCTCCTCTTGCTATTTTTTGTATTTTAGCGTATTCTTCGGAATACTCCGGTTGATCTGGGTCGTATCTAAATTCTCCAATAACATATTTGTTAAATAGTTCTTCTTCGTTCATGAACTTGGCTTGGTTTATTCTAACACTATTTCTTTTAATCCAATCTATCATTTTACCCGCTGTATCCATCTTTTCTCCTTTTATTCCTAAGTGTTCTGCTCCAAGGTTATTTAAATTTTTTCTCCCGAAGTAAGTAACACAAGGAGTAATTAATTCTATTACAGAGGTTCCCTTATGCTTCAGTGCCTTTCTAAAATATTTCATAAAAGTGCGTGGGTGAGCAACTGTTGTTCGTGCAACATAAGTAGCTCCCGCAGCTAAGGCAAGTTTAATTCCATCACTCCGATTTTCAAACATTTTATATGGTGTCGTTGTACTGTTGGCCCCATATAATGTTGTAGGTGCACCTTGTCCACCCGTCATCGCGTAAATGCTATTGTTGAAAATTAAAATAATACAATCTAAATTTCGACGGCAAGTGTGTATAAAATGGTTACCTCCGATACCCAAACAATCGCCATCTCCAGTAAAAATTATTGGTTTCATTAGAGGATTTGCCATTTTCATACCTGTTGCTAAAGCTGGTGCACGACCGTGGAGAGATAAAACTTTTTGGGTCGCATAGTGTACTGTTAATAGCATTTGAGAATAACATCCTATACCAAGAACTAATGGATAAAGTTTTGGATCAAGTTTTTCGTCTTCAAATAGTCGGGTAAAGATATGCCCAATGATTCCATATCCACAACCTGCGCACAATCTAGACGAATAATTTCCTAATAAATGTCCCGCGTATGATACTAAAACGTATGGATTCTCTGGTTTCTCGTTTGGATA
>JAHLWV010000100.1 GCA_019057735.1 Promethearchaeota archaeon
ATAAAGGGAGACTCCTGCCACCAAGACCTAATAAGAAGGTCAGAAATAAAATAGGGGGAGGAGGGCGAAATGAGTGTGTATTACCACACTACCAAAAGACAAAAATCCAGGGCGGGGCAGGAGTCATTGTTAGGTTTAAATCCCTATTTTATTTTTTTATAGATTTGTTTGTTTTTTTTAAGTTGGTTTTTTTGATATATAAATCTTTATCTTCAACGATTATTATATGCTTTACACATATAAATTTTTATCTTACTATACTAATATCTTTAGTCTTATTTAAAAGAATTGACAATATTTTGAAACTTTTGTCGGAATTTAAAGGGTCTTACCCTTTTCTAACTAAAATTTTCCTAATTTCCAGTTATTCAATCGTTAAATATTTTTTATAATGAGAATTATCTTTTACAACTTAAAAGAATTTATTTTTTTTTAATTGTTCGGTAAGAAGTGACATTGTTGGAGAAAAAAACAGAATCAAATCGAAATGATGGAGATAAGGCTGAGAAAGATTTAAGTTTAAATGTTTCGACTTTTTTATTCGTAGTAATTGGTTTTGTAGTATCTTGGGTAAATATGACATTCATACAAGATGCTCCTCGCTCAATTGAAGTTTTAGCGTTTCTTTCAATCATATTCACGACGATGATTCCGGGGATAATAATAGCCTTAATTAACAGGTATTGGGGATATGGTTATTTGATAGGATTTGCGAGTGCGGGTATCCCGTTTTTAATTATTGTAGACCTATTTATTGGAGGTTACACTTTCGCCACAACTCTATTTATATTTATTATATTATGGTTAATTTTTTGGAAGACATGGCGTAGTTTGAGTTCAATAAGAACTGGTTCACTTGAGGAGGATCATTTACAATAACTAGAGCATAACAATCTGTTTACATTTAATGCAGGATTTCCTCTCAGCTTGAGCTTTTTTTGCGCATTCTAGGCAATATATAGTTTTACACTTAGGACAAGTATAAATATCTTCTGACAGATCGCCTTTATGAAACAGACAAAATTTATTTGATGCCGTAAACGAAGGGGGTAAAGCTGGGGGAGGGGGTAATTTTTTATCGCTCAATTTATAAGAAGTTTATTCATTATGAATTGGAATATCTTCTATTGATACATTAATAATTTTCTCAATTGCGAGGAATTTTTCTTTTATAAAGTCTATAGACATTTTCTTCGATTTTAGAGTGTCTCCTAATAGATAGGTTTCATAGAAGCAAGTTTCCAACTCATAACAAATTCCGGTGGTATGCAGAATATCTTTACTTAAACCAAGATCGTTAAGTACGGTCGATATTCCCTTTACTAGATCGGGCGAGAACTCAATTAACTTAATGAGAATTTTTTTTATCTCATTCGTATTAGTAGGAAAGCAGCTAATTTTTATTGAATCTTCGCGAGAAATGAAAATTAGCAAGTAATAAGGAGCTTGGTTGATTTCCGCTTTTACATCTTCTGGAAAAATAGTGGAATTAAAATCCTCTCTTGATAGGATTTTCCCAATAGAAATTTTATTTTTTTGTTTTCCTTGGTTGTTATTTACACCCATATTCATCAAAAATTAAAATGTGATAAGAAGAGTATATGTCTAATAATAAAATGATTTTATTTTAAATTTTTAGGTTTTTCTTGAAAAATATTTCTATCAATTAAACTAAAACCACCCAGATAATCATAATATTAATTGGATTAAGCTTCAACTAGCTAAAAAAACTAGTAAGATGTCACTAAGATAATATTTACATTTTAAATCGTAATCGTTTTCATTTTTTAATAGGAATAGTTTTAAGTTAGAAAGTAGTCGAAAGATGTCGAATAGATGGATTAATAAAAATATAGAGAAGTCGTATGGATTTAATTTAGAAAAGATTAATTTAGATGTTAATCGTTTTCACGCAATTTATTTCTTAGACAATATATCGGGGTCTTTACTACTTAGTAAAAAATATACGCAAAACTCAAGATTTTCTTCTCATGAAGATTTGATAAGTGGTTTTCTTAATGCACTTAATCTTTTTATAAATGAGATTAAACCTGAATCAATGAACGATGAGATTCAAGAAGTGAATTTTAAAGATAGTAGAATTTTATACGAAAGGAGAGGGAGATTATCAGTGATTGCAATTTCGAAGAAAACCAATTTACAAGTAGAGAGAGTAATTTTACATAGAATTATGGAAGATTTTTACTATAGATTCGAATCTGCAATAAGAAATTTTAATGGAAACATAGATCCTTCAATTCTACAATATAAAAAAAGATTAGAAAATATGAATTTAAATACTTTATTCAAATTTGATGTCCATTTATAGCTTTAGGTAAGATTAGAGAAGATTTCAATCTTTAGGTAGTATTCTCATCCTTTTTCTTCTGTTCAATTTTTTCAATTTTTCCTTCGATTAAAGAACTGATACCTTTAATATCTGGTTTAAGTTCTATTAGTTCTGAATCACGATTTTTCTGTTTTTCAATTATAAATGCTTTTTCCCCTATTGTTTTTTGAATAGCGTCACTTGATTTCTCAAAGTCAGGTTTTAATTCCATTCTTTTATGGTCCATCTCTTTTTGCTTCTCAATTCTGAATGCTTTTTCGTCAATTGAAGATTTAATGGCTTGACTTGCTTTTGTTATGTCTGGTTTTATTTCCATACGTTTAGAATCCTCGGCTCTTTGCTTTTCTCGTAAAAACGCTTTTTCTTGTATAGATTTGCTAATTATTTCTGCGGTTTTTTTTATATCAGGTTTTAGGCCATGTTTTTTTTCATCAATTTCGCGACTTTTTTCCATTCTAAAGGCTTTTTCAGCTACTGTAGCACTAATAGCGTTTCCAGATTTCATAAAATCTGGTTTCAAATCTATTCTCTCATAATCCTTTTCTCTGCGCGTTTCGCGTAAAAAAGCTTTTGTTCCAATAGATTGGGCAATAGATTCTCCGGCTTTGCTAATATCTGGATTTAACTCTTTTATTTTTCTTTCTCTCTCTTTTTGCATATCAACCCTAAATGCTTTTTCGTTAATAGTTTCCTTTATTGCCTCTCCTTTACCTTCAATATCCGGATGTATTTCCCTTTTTTTTTGTTCAGTCTCTTTTTTTTTCTCAATTCTAAAAGCTTTTTCGGCTATTGTTTTACTTATCGCTTCACCCGTTTTCATAAAGTCTGGTTTGATATGCATTCTACTCAGATCGCTTTCTCTTTGTTTTTCTCTTAAAAAAGACTTCTCTTCTATGGATTTATTAATTGCGTTGCTAGCAGTTTGCATGTCTGGTTTTAAATCTAGCAATACCGAAGCGCTCTCCTTCTTTTTTTCTATTAAAAAAGCTTTTTCATCAATATTTTTACTTATTACCTCTCCTGTTTGCTCAAAATTAGGTTTGATTTTCATTCTGTGTTCATCAGATTCTCTCCTTTTTTCAATTAAGAAAACCTTGTCGTCAACAGTCTTGCTTATTACTTCACCTACCCCTCTAATATCAGGTTTTAGATCGATCCTTATATGATCTTCTTCTCTGTGTTTCTCTCTCATAAAAGCTTTTTCACTTATGGATTTTTCAATCGCTTCACCAGTTTTTTCGATTTCGGGTTTAATCTCCATTCTTATTAGATCTTTTTCTCTTAGTTTTTCTCTCATGAAGCTTTTCTCTGATATTAATGAGGATATAAGATCTTTACTCTCTTCAAAAGCAATTTTTCGTTCTTCCTCGAAACTTTTGAAGTAATCTTCTCTATCTTCTTTTTCTTTTCTATATAGGTCATCAACGATCTTTTTCTGCTTCTCTATTTCTTCAGGAGTTAAAGGTTTATCGTTTTCTTCCAATTTTCTCACGCTAGGAGTAAATTATTGTTTTTTTTAAATATAATATCAAAATTTGTATTTAATAATTTACTTATCCAAGATTTAATAGATTTCAATATCTTAAATGTTCAAATTATTCCAATTTTTAAAGAGATGGAATTTTGTAATAGAACAAGAATCAGAACTTCGAGTAAGGTATTTATTTAATTGGAATAGGTTCAAATGAATCTTCCGATATTGATTCCGTTAAACTAATAAGGGTAAGTCTCATTGAGAGCATTTCCATTATTTCCTTGAAAAGCTTTTTGTAAATCTCAGAGCTTTTAATAATGTTAAAATTAATCATTAAATCGTCATATTTTTTTCCCAATTCTGTCTTAATCTCGTCTTGATTGTTTAATGTAATAACTTGAACCTTTAACCATTCGTCAATAATGGTCTTAATTTCAATTTCATTCTCAGTAAGAAGGGAATAATAGATTTTTTCTTCCTTAGTCTTGTTTGCTCTATCAAGATAAGCCTTATCTTGATACATAGGTTTAAGAAGTAGCCCTAAATTAATAATAATAGGCTGAATTTGAAGTTTCTCAAATGAATCTGATAAAAATTTCATTACTTGTCTTTTTTGTGTTAATTGAGAGTAATCAATATATTCTTGAACAAATCTCATCAATGCATTTTTTACTAGTAGCTCTTTAAAATCGCTTACGGATTCAGCTCGAATTTCTAAAGTAGTTTCAATGCAGTAGTAAACGGAATTCATAAAAGGTTTTACATTCTTAAAAAGTGAAAAATAGTAGATAAATTGGGTAATATTACTTAAAATTTCCATCTTAAGACTATCTGAATCAAATAATTCATCAATCTTCTTATCCAAGTTAAATTCGAGCTCAGAAATCGATAAGAATTGTCTTATTTCAGAATATCTTGATTTAAAATCCATTATTAAATTTATTGAACCATCTTATTAATAAAATATTATTATTTTTTTACAAAAAGGTAGAAAATCCTTTAGTTGTACCATCCAAGTTAAGATGTTAAATTTTTATAATAATTTGAAAAATAATGCATTAAACGCACGATTCTTTTTCCATCGTCGTTTAAATAATATTTAGTCGGGATCCTACCTCTCGCGGGGATAATGTTACCATATTTCTCTAACAATTCCTTTCTTTTTGTAAAGAATTTGAGTATAGAAACACGAGAAATATTCATTTTTTCTTCAAGATCGATACTAGTAATAACACCTTTTTCTTCCGAAATCTCATAAAAAGCAAAAAAATAATTCCTAAGGCTTAAACTTTCTTGTCTCATGTCTAATTTTAATGGATTTTTAATCGATCTTGAACAATATATATGGTTTTGTTTAGATTTTTTTATTGTCTTATTTCTATCGTTAATTACTAACTTTAAAATATTCTTATCATCATAAATTTTATTTGCCAATTCAATTTTGGTATGAATAACAAAATGACAATTACCACAAACATAACCACCCTTTTGTCTCTCCATTTCTCTGACAAGTTCAGAACAAGAGAAAGTTCTATATAATTCTTTAAGTTTATTTTCTTCTCTTATTCGCCTCTCCTCTGGCTTTATTTCACTTAATTCAAAAAAATGACTAAAATGAAATGAGGGTAGATGGTCTCTTGTATTGTATTCTCCACAAGTAGGGCAAATTCCTCCATATACACGATCAATAATGTATCTCTTTTTTAATTTATGAATAAGTCCCCGTCTAATTGGTAGTCTTTCTTCAAGAGTTTTTGTCTTAGTCTTGTAAAAATTATCTACACAGATCATGGCAAGTACATGAATAATTTCGGCTGGAAGTTCAAATATATCTTGAGGAAATTCGCTAGGAATATCTTCCCAACTAATAAATTTTTTAAAATTAATAAAATGAATAGCTTTAATTATACTATGGTGAGATTTGCAGCTTAATAGTACTGATCTTCTCTCCATTTTTTCAATTAACTGTGATAAAAAATATGGATTTCCTCGATTACTAATAAATAATCTATATAATCTTTTACTCTCAAATCCCTCTATTCTTATACCTTCGTGATGAAAGTCTTTAGCCCGTATTCTTGGGAAAGATGTATTTATTTCTAACTTTTCATTTAAGCATTCAGGACATAAGGCAATCCCTTTTTCAAAATCAAAATATCTTCCATTATATATATGTTTCAATATATAGAGCTTTATTCTACTTCCTATGACTGTTGTCCGTTCCGCATCTTCTCTCTTCTCATTATCTATTGTGTGAGTTCGATCAGAGAATAATTTAGGATATCTTTCACTTAAAAAATTAAAAATTTTCCCGATTACATAAACAAATTGGTATTGACCTAAAAATAAATTAATTTTTCTGTCCATCAAATACATAGCAAACCGTTTAACAGAAAAATCAGCAATAATTATCTTATGAGATTTGTTTGATATAATCAGCAATTTTATTATATTAACCAAATCAGTAAAATATTTAGTAAATGTATCTGAATAATTGTTCACCATATTTTGAAGGGAATTAATCTCTTTCTCTGTTAGTTGTTCAAGTATTTCATGTTTTCCTAATTTATGTGTATTAATAATAATATCCCTTAAAAGCACAACGATCTTAGGTGTATCTATCTCTGTATCCATTAATATTTCAAAAAAATAGAGAGAAATTACATTTCTCCCTAACTTAGCACTTTGAAAATCAAAGTCTAATTTTTGCGTTAATATTTTATAATATTTATTATACAACTGAGAAATTGCACTATGATTTATTCCTGCTATCTTTGACAATTTAATTTGGTTTATATTAGGCATATTTTCATTTGATACCAAAACTGCATAGATAATTGCCATAGCATTTTTTAATGGATTTGCATAACTAGGAATATTTATTTCGCCCCTTTCTGCTCTTGAAATGTGCTCATTTAGTATTCCTTCAGATTTAAATAAAATACTCTTTTTCTGCTCTTCCGTACTTTCAAATAGATTGGTAAGATTATTAATTTGGTCCATTACTTCTTTTTGAAAATCAAGAATATTGATATTAGAGACATTAAATTGCGGCATAGATGTTTGATCTTCTTTTACATTTAATTTTCGCTTATTATTTTTTAAGTCCACGGATCTTTTTACCAATCGTTCTTGGCAACTATTATTTGTGTTCAATAGGTTTAAAACATCAGGTTTAGTAAATTTCACAGTTAATCCTTCTTTATAAAATTCATGATAAGCAGAAAATCTATCAAAAGCAGTTATTTTTGCTTTATTGATTTCTTTACTTTCAGGATTCAATCCGAGAAGACATCTACATGTACCAACGTTTAAAATTTGATCATAATTACACTTGATTTCTTTTAAATCCATTTTGCGCGTATTTTCTGGTGAATTTATAATGTCATTATGTTTTATCATGTTCTTTTGCCAATCCTTCACGAAATTTCGGAGGCTTTTAGAAAGTGATTTAAGTTTTTGATGATCAATGAGGATCTCGGAATGAGCTCTCAGGTGCTTGAGAATCCTCGTATATTGGATGGTAATTTCATCCAATCCATCCTTAATTGTCTTATTCACGAGATTTGGCTTGAAATCACCTCCTTTTTTAAGTGCCTTAATCTGTTTCTTGGTCAATTGTTTGAGATACGCATTCGAAATCGTATCCATATAACGTGAAACAATGGGCGCTCCCCTTCCAACCGTGATGCAATACACCCATCCTTTTACAAACGAGGTAACTTCATCAGGGAATTTTGATTTTACAACCTCAAGTAATTCACTTGGCGGGAGTCCTGCTTTATCAAACAAGCACGCTAACGCAGCATCCACGAAATCACCGATCCTTTCATCAA
>JAHLWV010000010.1 GCA_019057735.1 Promethearchaeota archaeon
TGATTTGGAAGGCGAATTGAGAGGTAAATTAAACGAATTTGGATTAAAAAATTCTATTAAACCAAATGAGACTGTTGCAATTACTGCAGGGTCACGCGGTATTACTCATCTAAATATAATTCTTAAAACATTAGTTGACTATTTAAAAGAATTAAAAGCGTCTCCTTTTATAATTCCGGCAATGGGAAGTCATGGAGGAGGTACAACAAAAGGACAACTCCAAATTCTAGAAGATTATGGAATAACTGAGGAAGCCATAGGTTGTCCTATAAAAGCAAGTATGGAAGTCGCTGAAATAGGTGAAAGCGAGTTTGGAACTCCTGTATATTTAGATAAACACGCTTTTTTAGCTGATAAAATTATTGTAGTGAATAAGATTAAAAGCCATTCAAAATTTACCGGTGAAGTCGAGAGTGGTTTGAGCAAGATGAGCCTTCTTGGACTTGGCAAGCACAAGGGAGCAAAATTATATCATCGCTTAGTTGATCAGTATGGTTGGCCACGAGTTAGCAAATCGCTCTTGAAGGTTGTTCTAAAAAGCGCTCCTATTGTCTGTGGGATAGGAATAGTACAAAATATAAACAACGAGCCCGCACAACTTCATGTTTTACATCCTGATGAATTTTTTACTAAGGAACCCGAATTATTGCGAAATTATAAAGAATTAACTGAGCATCTTCCCTTCAAAGAGATAGATTTATTAATTGTGGATGAGATGGGTAAAAATATTTTTGGTACTGGAATGGATACTAACATTACAGGTCGAAAAGAAGGCTCTAACATGCAGGTTAAGTGGCTATTTGTCAGGGATATAACTGAAGCGTCTCATGGAAACGCTCAAGGGGTTGGATTGGCAGATTTCACGACTAAAAAGCTCGTTGATAAAATCGACTATCGCAAGATGTATACTAATGCCCTTACCGCCCTTCGTACCGATTCACCAAAAATTCCCGTTTTTCTTCAAAACGATAGAGAAGTCTTGAATACAATTTCTGATATGGTTGGTGAGGTAGATGTTTCCACGCTTCGCATCGTTTGGATAAAGAATACGTTAGAGTTAAGAAAAATCATAGTGTCTGAATATTTTTTTGACCAAGTTGAATCTCGGGACAATCTCAGCTTTATTGGAGATAAAGAATCGATTAAGTTTGATGCGGACGGATTTTTAATAAACTCAAAGAAATACTGGATTGAGAATAAATAAATATATAAAATTTTTTGGTTAATATCCTATTTTTTAAAATTTTATTATGTAATTAAAAATAGAAAAAAAAAATCCTATTATGCGCTTAGTTAGCGTATGCTAGTTATTATTGCACAGTTATTACTACATTCCCCTTTTTGTGCCCCTTATCAACATAAGTATGAGCAGCGACCATTTCCTCTAAAGGATAATCTTTGTCTATGACCGTTTTTAAATTCCCTGCTTCGATTAATTCTTTAAGGTAAATCAAGGTCTCATTCTTTTCG
Source organism: Promethearchaeota archaeon (assembly GCA_019057735.1). The sequence continues at coordinate 1,471 of JAHLWV010000010.1, forward strand.
CTATATCTCCCCTTTAAAACTGTCACATAAACCCCGTTAGGAGCAAGGCCTTTCTTACCATTTGAAAACGAGTCTTTTCCAACGGCATCAAAGATGGTATCATAAAGCTCTCCGCTTTCTGTAAAATCTTCTTTAGTGTAATCAATAACCTTATCGGCTCCCAGAGATTTGACCATTTCTAAGTTCGTGGTACTGCATACCCCGGTAACCTCTGCCCCAAAATACTTGGCAAGCTGTACTGCAAAAGTACCGTTACATCCTGAAGCGCCATAGATAAGAACTTTTTGTCCGCTCTGGACATTTGCCACATCTCTAAGATAATGCAAAGATGTACTCGCCCCAGTAGAAACTGCGGCAGCTTCCTGATAGGTCATGTTTGTTGGTTTTATTGCCACCATCCCTGCCTTCCATTCTTCTGGCAGACATACGTACTCAGCATAAGCACCAATTTTCAACCCGGTGGTAGTTCCAAAAACTTGGTCACCTTTCTTAAATAGTGTTACATCTTTGCCGATGGCTTCAATTTCGCCAGCAAGCTCGTATCCTAATATAGGTCTATTTGGTTTACTTATTCCAAACATCATTCGCAGGCCGAATGTGTAAATTTTTTTATCTGGGTGATAACCACTTCGAACTAACCTTACCGCAGCGTTTACTGTTGTCGCATAAACTTTTACCAATATTTCATTGTCTTTGGGGGTAGGTTTATCTACCTCTTTGAGCTGGAAAACCTCCGGGGGTCCGTATTTTTCATATACCATAGCTTTCATTTTTTGTTTATTTTCCATTTTTTTCACCATTTCAGTTTCAAAAACATTCACTTATTACATACTAATAGAAATCAAGCAAGAAATTGAGTCCATGCATAATAAACGGTAAGGACATTAAATCCCATACTTACAATGAGCAGGAACTTATCATAGGCTTTATAACCCTTGATTCCAGCTAGATTAAACACGATCCAGAAAATCGCAACTATGATGTTTACCCAGCTATTTACTGGATGATCCAATATCAGGGATAGAACAACCATCACAATCGGAATCAGCATTATTATTGCCATTCCAAACACCATTTTCTGAGTCATTGTTTTGCCTTCTATTTCTCCTGGTTTAACATCCCCAGCAAAAATTCGCATCACGTCACCTAACAAATAAACTAACATTGTAGCAACCCATATGAATGAAAGAATTATTTTCACATCTACCATATTTTTATCACATTCTCTATTATACTACGATTGTTTTTTTTTTTTAATTTTTTTTTAATATAATTTAATTTTTTTTAAGTTTTATAATATTGATGCTTATAATATTTACGTCAAAAGTAATACCTATTGCATTAGTTTTTAATAGTTTTTTTCATTAGCGAATGAGTAAAAAATAGAAATAAATATAAAATTAAAAAATTATTAACCCGCCTAATAAAGAGACCGATATAAAGCTCACAATCCCGGTTGTCAAAGCAGCAAATAATCCTACTAAGAATGGTTTGATTCCCAGTCCTTTAAAATTAGCAAAATTAGTCGATAACCCCACTCCGCCTAATGCGACAACAAATAAGATATTGGCAAAATCCTTCACCATTTTTATAATATCTCCCCAAGATTCCTCCGCTATGAAGCCAAATGCTAAATTAGTTGTAGTGATACCGGCATCACCGATAGATCGAAAGATTGATACTAATAAAAATCCAATAACAAATACAGGAATAAGTTTCTTGATGTTTACTTTTGATTTTACGTTAGATTTAATTTCGCCTGATTCTGTCGCTTCTTTCATTTGGTTTTTAACATATAGAAAAGCCATTAAAGGTATAACTAAAATCATGAATACATTTCTTACTAACTTTGTAATGGTAGCAACATCAAGTCCTAAGGGTAAACTCCACAAATCTGCGAAAACTAGTGCTGCTCCGGTAACTTGTGATGTGTCATGGATGGAAGTCCCCAACCAAAGACCTGCTTTTACAGGATCTCCGCCAAATATTATGTAAGCTAAAAGGGGATAACCAATTGTTGCGATTAAGCCAAACACGGTGATTACAGCAACAGCGTATGCGGTTTCCTCTTCTTTAGCATCGATTACTGGGCTTGTTGCAACTATCGCAGAAACGCCACAAATGGCTGTGCCTACCGCTATAAGAGTCCCCAGACGTTTTGGTTGATCTAATTTTTTATTTAGATAAGTTGTTATGATCAAGGCACTAATAATACAAATAAGAACGATTGGAATTCCAATTAAACCTAATTCAAATACGCTAAATATGCTTAATCGAATTCCTAATAAGATAATTCCAAGTCTCAATAATTTTTTTACAGAAAATTTAAATCCTACATTCAAGGCAGTAGGCAATTTGAATGCGTTCCTGATAACTAATCCAAGGATTAAACATATCATTACTGCTGAAATGGGAGATTTTTCAAAGCCCATCAATGTTACGCCGATGAAATCGCTTAACCAAATGCTAACTACAGCTAATAGTATGACAACAACTAAACCAGGTAAAATTGTATGAATCTTTGAAACTGAAACTCCAAATAGACTTCTTTCGAGATAATTCATTTTTATTGGCTGGTCCTTCTCGAATTTTTCATCTATTTCATTTTCTGCTTGTTTACTCATGGATTTAGCACCTAAAATATGACAAATTCTTGCAATTACCAATCATTTGGAGTAGTTAACCCTGAGCCCGTAATAAATAGCACCACACTGTCATTTGAATCAATAAATCCTTCGTCTGCTAAATTTATTGCTGCAGCAACTGTCGCAGCAGCTTCTGGGCAAACCATTATTCCTTCAGTTTTTGCAAATGAATACATGGCTGTTTTTATTTCAGTATCGTCAACAGCAATCGCGGTTCCACTCGATTTTCTAATAGCATCTAGTATTAAATAATCACCAATCGCTCCCGGAACTCTAATTCCTGAAGCAAACGATTGGGCATTCTCCCAAGGTGTTGCGAATTTGTCACCGTTTTCAAAAGCTCTTACAATAGGTTGACATCCTGATGGTTGAACGGAAACCATTTTTGGCCGTTCGCTTCCAATTAATCCTAAGATTTCCATCTCTTCAAACGCTTTCCACATGCCTACTATTCCCGTTCCTCCTCCCGTAGGATATATAATCATATCTGGCAAAGTCCAGTCAAATTGCTCCGCTAATTCTGTTCCCATCGTCTTTTTTCCCTCAACTCGATAAGGCTCTTTCAGTGTAGAAACTGAAAACCAATTATTTTTAATGCCTTCTTCTTTCGCAACTCGACCCGCATCACTAATTAAACCTTCAATTAATGTCAATTCTCCACCCATGTGTTTTATTTCTTTCTGAATCAATTCTGGGGTGTCCTTAGGGACAAAAACATGAGCTCTGACTCCTGCATGGGCAGTATAAGCAGATAATGCCGCACCTGCGTTTCCTGCGCTTGGTATAACAAAATCTTTAACGCCTAATTCCAATGCTTTTGAAACTGCAGCACATAATCCTCGACTTTTGAATGTCCCAGTGGGATTTTGTCCTTCATCTTTAATATATACATTGCTCAGGTTCAATTTTTTGCCAAAATTGTTGAGTTTTACGGTGGGAGTCCATCCCTCTCCAAGGGTTACCCGATATTTATTCTCTTTTACTGGCATAATTTCGTGCAGACGCCAAATATTGTACACTTTCCGATTTTGAATGTTTTGCTTAGATAGAGTTTCTTTCGCTTTCTCTAAGTCGTATTTTGGGTACAATACTTTTCCACAAGCAGTACATAATCCATTTTTTTCGTCAGCATTAAATTCTTTTCCACAATTTGTGCATTTTAAATTTACAATATATGAGTTTTTATTTTCCATTTTCTAACCTCAGTTTAGTATAACTTTTTCGTTTAATTTAAAAATAAATGTTTAAAAAACTATCAAATTAATATTGAAAATCAGCTGACATCTGCGTATGATTCAATGACTCTAATTAGCTCATCTACATATGTTGAGTCTTCTATATCAATTGAAATGGCTCCATTAGGACAAGTATCTTCACATCTTCCACAACCTAAACAGTATTCTTGGTTTACTACAGCTTTATCATCTTTCATTTCCATTCCGTTGAAGACGCACACTTCCATGCATTCTTCGCATCCTACGCATAGGTCCTCGTCAACTTTAACCGAAAGTCCTTCAATTCTACTAAGATCCGAAAGACTGGGCGAACCATTTTGTAACAGGGCCGCATTGACGCAACAACAAGAGCAACAGAAACACATAGATAGTATCCTTCCGGTATCTGTAACGCCACTTGCAATCGCTTCCGCTCTAGATCTTCCGAGCAGTGGAATTAATCCGCTATCGTAAGCAAGTTGAACGCGTTCTAATGCTTCTTCCTTTGTTGCGTATCTACCTGGAACCTTTTGTGGGATTCCTCTTTCTAAATCTTCTAGATCAATCCTACTTGTGTCTGCTCCCATGTGCATGCACCCTAGAGAAACATCGTGGTGCTCACATTTATGAACCAATCTACAGCCACATATATCCTCCATTACGATACTACACGCTTTGTCAATGAAGTGTTTAAAGATCTTTATTGGTAACACTTTGCTTTCAAAATTTCCGAGTGATTTGTTAATCGGTACATAAACAGCGAAGTTATTTTTTCCAGTAACTTTTTCTCGTAGTTTGCGAAACATAGGTAATTTTGTTAGAAAAAATGGATGGATTTCTTTTTCTTTGTCAAAATAGGCGGTAAGAAAAGGTTCTGTGGTTCTCTTGTTCTTCCATCCGTTTTCGGTCTCGATTTCGTTCCATCCAACGGTGTATATTAGTTCAAAGCTTCCAATATAATGATTTTTAGGTATTGTGGAATAATCTCCCATTTCGCCTGTTAGAAATAATCTTGCGGCATTCTCATTTTCAATAACTAGTGTAATATCTGGTTCCTTTAATTCTCCACCAAACTTATAGGAATAGTTATCTTTTTCGAAAATCTGATAACCTTGCATCCCTTTGATATTCCACTGTATTTTTAAGGGAAAATTCTCTATGTCTTTTTGATAGATTTCGTCTTGTTTTGTAACTTCTTCTTGTTCTACAAGCATATTTTTGAAAAGTATTTCTATATCTTTACTTTCACTCACTATGATCACTTTTTTTTAAGATCTAATCTTATTTTTAATTAAATTAGATAATATTTTATACTTTTTAATTCCCACTGGTCATAAAATATAAAATACTTATCTTAGTAGTAATTCTTAAACTAAGAGTAATAAATAAAGTTGGTAAAGAATTTGAGTTGGCAAGACGAAATAGAGGAGAAATATATCAAAACTAACGGGATTAAGCTCCATACCGTAATTATTGGGCGCGGAGAGCCATTAATCTTACTTCATGGATTTCCCGACTTCTGGTTTGGGTGGAAAAAGCTTATTCCGCTGATTAAAGATAATTATCAGCTAATAATTCCTGATTTGCGAGGTTATAATTTATCAGATAAGCCAGAAGGTGTTGAGAATTATCGTATGGAACTTTTAATTGAAGATATCCATGGATTAATTGAACATTTTAATTTTGAGAAGGTTTATTTGGCTGGTCACGATTGGGGTGGTGTTCTTTCTTGGTGTATTGCCGAGAAATACCCGAATAAAATTAAAAAGTTAGCGATTATTAACGCACCTCACCTTAAGATCTTCCAATCAGTGCTTAAAAATGATGAAGCGCAAATAAAGGCGAGTTCTTACATCTCCCGGTTTCTCCAACCCGACAGCGAAAAAATTATCCTTGCTAACAACTTTCAGGTTTTACGGGGGGGTCTTAAAGAAGACGAAGATAAATACATGGCAGCCTGGTCTCAACCAGGGAGTATTACTAGCGGAATCAACTATTATAGAGCTAACATGGACTATGAGGGCTGGAGTGGATTTATAAATATGCCTACTTTAGTGATCCATGGGATGAAAGATGGTGCAATACTACCTGTGGTTTTAGATGGATTAGATAAATACGTTAAAGATTTAAAGATTGTCCATGCGAAGGATTTAGGTCATTCTGCTCAGAAGGAGGATCCTCAAATGGTTGCTTCTGAGTTCATAAATTTTTTTGTAGAGCTTTAATGTATTATACGACACAAAAAAATTATATTATAATTTTACTTTCATATTTTATAACTAATTCAAAAGGTAAAGCAAATTATGATAAAATTGTTTAATCCAAATAATCCTGATTTTTCGGAACTTGATGAAAAATCGAAGGAAATCATGTTAAAAACCATAGAATTCTTTGAAAAGAAAGGCTTGGAGAAGATTCTTGAAGATGACCAGTCATGTGTATGGTATGAAGATTTTATTGAGTTTCAAAAGAAAGAAAAAATCTTTTCGTCTCTGTTAACACCTGCAGAATATGCATTGGAAGGCAATCCAGATGCACATTGGGATACTAATCGTAATTGTTATTTCAATGAAATAACCAGTTTTTATGGTCCACCTTATTGGTATACGTGGCAAGTGAGTATTCTGGGTCTTGGTCCTTTATGGATGAGCAAAAACAAGGCAATAAAAAAAAGGACTGCTCAAGCGTTACTTGATGGGGGAGTCTTTGCCTTTGGACTTTCTGAAAAAGAACACGGCGCTGATTTATATTCCTCTGAAATGAAGTTAATTCCTCAAGAAGATGGAACTTATAGAGCTAATGGAAGTAAATATTACATTGGAAATGGTCAAACAGCAGCATTTACCTCTACTTTTGGAAAAATAGCTGATAAAGATGGAAATATTCTTCATTATCCTGAGTCGAGAAAGGATAAAAGTAGCTTCGTTTTTTTTGTTGCAAATTACGAAATTGAAGGATATGAAACCATCAAAAATATAACACAAAATCAAAATTACGTTGCTGAATATGAGCTTAAAGACTATAAAATAACCGAGGATGAGATATTAGCTAAGGGCCAAGAAGCGTGGGATATGGCTTTAAATGCCGTGAATGTAGGTAAATATCAGCTAGGTTGGTCGAGTATTGGGATATGTGAACATGCGTTCTATGAGGCTATCAACCATGCATCCAATAGAATATTGTATAATCACGCAGTAACTGAGTTTTCACATATCAAGCAATTTTTTGTAGATTCATACTGCAGACTAATAGCAATGAAACTCGTTTCTTTAAGATCGAAAGATTATATTCGAACAGCATCACTAAATGATAGACGGTATCTGTTATATAATCCCATTATTAAAATGAAGGTCACTACTGAGGGTGTAGTAGTTATGAATTTACTGCACGATATCATTGCGGCAAAAGGGTATGAAAAGGACACATATTTTCTAGGAGCAATGATGTATATCGCTGCAAATCCAAAGTTAGAGGGAACCGCACATGTAAACATGGCACTTATTGTTAAATTCCTGCCCAACTATTTTGGCATTGGTATGTCTAACAAGGAATATCCCGAGGTTCCAAAGATCATAGATGATAGAAACGATTCGTTTCTGTTTAATCAAGGATCTGCTAAAGATTTAGGCAAAATTACTTTCCATGACTACCATATTGCCTACGATAAATATAATCTCCCAAATGTTAATATATTAAAAGAACAAATTGATATTTTTAAGGAAATGTGTATTAAGGCTCCTACTACTCCAGAACAGGGAAGAGATATCGATTTTGTTTTGATTGTCGGTGAATTATTTACTCTCACAGTCTACGGACAACTTATACTTGAAAATGCTGAGATTTATGGAGAAAGCAATGATCTGATTGAACAGATATTTGATTGTTTGATTCGCGATTTTTCATTATTTGCTACAAAATTATATTCAAAGCCTATGACTAATGAAAAACAAATGGAATATTGTTTTAAAATGATTAAGAAACCTGTTCAAGATAAGGAAAGGTTTGAACGTGTTCTTGAAAAGGTTTATGCTCATAAAGGCACATATCCATAATTTTTTTTTTAAAATTCTTTAAAAATTCTCTTAGTATTGGATGATAGTTCCAGCAATTTTAAGGCAATTAATGATTTTTAAGTTTTTATAGTACCTCTTTTAAGGCGTTTATGAATGTTTCTACATTATTTTTTCTTGCAGTATGACCCATAAGACCAATACGCCAAATTTTCCCGGCCAATGGACCGAGTCCTGCTCCGATCTCAATTTTGTAATCACTTCTTAAAATCTTACGTACTTTAGCTTCATCAACACCTTCAGGAATGGCTACAGCATTTAACATTGGTAATTGATATGGTTCCTGGACAAACATTTTTAATCCCATATTATTTAGTTCAGATTTCAACATTTCATAGCATTCCTTATGGCGTTTAAAAACATTTTCAGGGCCCTCTTCAAAAAACATCACAAGTGCTTGATACAAAGCGTAGAGCATATTAATGGGGGCTGTGTGATGATATACTCTTTTTCTTTCTTGTTGCCAATATTGACCAATTAAACTCATATCTAGATACCAATTAGGAACCTTAGTTTTCCTATTCATAATCGAATCGAATGCTCTATCCGAAAAGCTACTGGGTGCTAATCCAGGAGGGCATGATAAACATTTTTGGGAACCACTATATAAAGCATCAATGTTCCATTCATCCACTTTTACTTCCATTCCTCCTAAACTGGTAACCGCATCAACCAAAAAAAAGCTTTCTGAGTCTTTGAAGAAGTCTGCAATTTTTTCAATGGGATTCCTAACTCCCGTTGAAGTTTCAGCATGAACTGCTGCTACTACTTTGTAAGAACTATCAATTAATTTTTCTCGAACTAGCTCAGTTTGGATTGGAGTTCCCCATTCGAATTCAAGAGTGTCAACTTTCGCGCCGAGACGAGTAGCAACTTCTTGCATTCTTTTCCCGAAAACACCATTTATTAGTATTAAAACTTTGTCTTTTGGTTCAATTAGATTAACAAGACAAGCTTCCATTCCCGCTGAACCGGTACCTGAAAGGGGTAAAGTTAAATTATTTTTGGTGTTTAGGAGCTTCTTTAATAATTCCTTGATTTCATCCATAATTTTGATGAAATGTGGATCTAAATGTCCTAAAGTTTTACTACTTAACGCTTCATATACTTTTGGATGAACACAAGACGGTCCTGGGCCCATTAAAAGTATTTCTTCAATATCCTTTAGTAAGTTGTTCATTTATTAGAATCAAATCTTTTATTCTTTTCTTAAATTAAATTAGTAAAATGCAATATTGCTTTTATATGGCATTATTTTATGTTTTAAACAAAATTGTAATTCAGAAGCTAATTTCAAGAACATTAATTTAGACTTTATTTATCAAGAGTTATTAAAACACAATTAATTAATTAATAAGCTTTATTTGAGAACAATTTTTTTTTTACACACTCACATTTTTAATAGGAGATTTGTTAGTTTGAAATATATTGAAGAACCAGATAGAAAAGTTCCAATTTTAGCTGAAACTGATGTTTTGGTAATTGGTGGGGGCCCAGCCGGTATCTCTGCAGCTCTTGCCGCAGCGAGAGAAGGTGTTGCTACGATGATAATAGAACGATATGGCTATTTTGGAGGAATTATAACCCAGTCAATGATAGGAACTATTGCGTGGTACCGCTATGCTAAAACTGTAGATGCTGGTGGAATTGGCTTGGAATTTGAGCGAAGAGCGAAAGAAATGGGTGCTACAGTAAATATATTCGGCAATGTCAAAAATAAGGATATGGTAGCGAGATTAGAGCAAGAAGGTTTAATTGTAAATGGTGAACCTACCTATGAAGTTTTAGATACTGAAATATTTAAATTTGTGGTGGATGATATGATTCAAGAGGCAGGTATTACTCCTTTATTGCATTGTTTAGTCACGGATGTAATTATGGATGGTAATACCATTCAAGGTGTTATTACAGAAAGTAAATCTGGAAGACAAGCAATTATGGCTAAAAGGGTAATTGATGCAACTGGAGATGCAGATATTGCGTTCCATAGTGGCGCACCATTTCGAAAAAGTCCAAAAAATGAGTTAATGTCAGTAAGCGTAAATTATGGTTGCAGCGGTATTAATATTGGTAAGTTTCTTATGTACGTTTATTTAAATCCAGGTAAAATCGGAGATTGGGGTGAAACTCAAAATGAAAATGCTTTTAGTACGTATCTTATAGAACCCTTTAACAAAGCGAAAGAGGCTGGTGAAATTCCAAAGGATGTTACTATTGAAAGTTATTGGACAAATTACACTGATGCTGGAGAAATATCATCATTTAATGGTATCCACATGAAAAATTTCGACCCTTTAGATGTATGGGATTTAACTAAAGCGGAAATGGAGGGCCGAAAAAGGGTAATATGGGCAGTGAACGCTTTAAAAAAATATACTCCTGGTTTTAAAAAGGCGAGATTAAGGACCATCGGCTCATCCTTAGGTATAAGGGAATCAAGAAAGATTCTCGGAGAATATTTAATTACTGAACATGATGTGAGAAACCAAGCCCAGTTTGAGGATTCTATTGGTATCTGTCCTGAATTTATTGATGGATATGGGGTAGCTATTATGCCTATTACTGGAAGATATTTTCAGGTTCCTTATAGAATTATGGTACCCCAGAATGTTGAAAATTTGCTTGTAGTAGGGCGGGGTGTAGCAGGGGATAAGGTGTCTCACGCTGCAACTCGTCAGATGTGCTGTTGTATCGTCACAGGTCAAGGTGCTGGAGTAGCTGCTGCAATATCGGTTAATAATCAGACTACATGCAGAAATGTTGATATTATTAAAGTTCAAGAAACTCTAGAAGCACGGGGAGTAAGAATCTTTTAATATAATAGAGAGAATTACTATATTTAAGACGGTCGTGGTGAGAAAAGATGATGGATGAAGACAAATTGAAAGTTTATTCATATCGCTGGGTCCTATTATTAATTTTTATGTTAGGCAATGTATCGTTACAGATTTTGTGGATTTCTTATGCCACTGTAACCTTAGAAGCGGCTACCTACTATAGTGTAGGTGAATTTGAGATTCTTTTTTTATCAACGATTTTCATGATTACGTATATACCTGTTTCATTTATAGCGACCTGGTTTATTAATAGATTTGGTATTAGAATGGGTGTAGGATTAGGGGCTCTAATTAATGGCGTTTTTGGCTTTTTAAGAGCTTTAGCTGGACCAAACTATGTTTTAGTTTTATTTTTTACTGTTATGATTTCTTTAAGTCAACCGTTTTTCTTAAACAGCGTTTCATTACTATCCGCTAATTGGTTTCCGGAGTCTGAACGCACTAAAGCAACCGGTCTTTCAATAAATTCTCAGCTTTTAGGTATTGCTCTGGGTATGGTTTTAACTCCAATTTTAGTTGTAGCGTACAGTTTTGAAGTGATGTTATTCATTTATGGTTTATACTCTTTAATAATCGGTATAGTGTTTGTTATATTAGCTCGGGATAAACCTCCCACACCACCATCAATAAAGCTTCTTAAAGAAGATGATAAAGTAAAAGGAAGTTTAAAACTACTTTTATCTAATAGGATGTTCTGGTTTCTCCTTATTATTTTTTTCGTTGGTCTTGGAGCATTTAATATGATAACGACCTATATTGAGCTTATTGTTGCTCCCAGAGGTTTATCTTCTATCGAAGCCGGAAATCTCGGGGGTATAATGCTTTTAGGTGGGATAATAGGAGCCCAAGTGCTGTCGATTTTAGCAGATAAGTTACGGAAAAGAGTATTATTAATAAGAATCTCGTTATTAATTACTGTTGCTTCATTTTTCCTCCTATCATTTGCTACTACTACTATTCTGATATATGTTTCTGGATTTCTATTAGGCTTCGGATTAATGTCTGTTGGTCCTGTTTTAGTTGAATACGCCGTTGAAATTACGGTACCTGCTCCGGAAGCAAGTTCAAATGGCTTACTTATGGTGACAGGTTCGATTAGTGGGATTATATTTATAATGGGTTTTGAAAGATTTACTACACCTTCAGGAGATTATCTTCCTGCCTTGATCGTGTTATCAATTCTTTCTTTAATAGCATTTATTCTCTCATTCTTTCTTAAAGATATCAAAAGATAAAAATTTTTAATAGGTTGTATATTTTATTAATACGATCACATTGAAAATTAATATTGATCATCAAGACTGATAGATTTAATGTTTTAGCACCTGTTAATCTTAGAGTAAATAAAAACTGAGCTGATAGATAAACTTTATATTAAAAAGACTTTAAAAATATCATATACAGTAAAAGAGAAATAGAGTATTTTAATTATAATTATTATTGACAATAAAAATATAGACAAGTAGGAAGATTAAAAATGAAATATTTCTTAGATAGTGCTAAAATAGATGAGATTAGATATGCCTTAGAAAATTGGAAAATAGATGGAGTTACTTCCAATCCAAAGCATATTAAGACTTCAGGTAAGCCATTTTTCACAGTTGTAAAAGAATTTGCTGAAGGTTTTAAGGACATAGATTTCCCGATCTCGGTTGAGATTGATCCTCATTTGGAAGATGCGAAAGATATGATTGAGAGAGCGACTGAGATTGCGAGTATATCGGAGAATTTTGTGATCAAAATTCCCTGCACCGAGCAAGGATTAGTTGCTACAAAAAGCCTTGTTGAGAAAGGCGTAAAGGTAAATGTGACATTAGTGTTTACTTCATCACAAGCTCTTCAAGTAGGGCGATTAGGTGCGAAATATTGCTCTCCTTTCATCGGATGGCAAGAAAGTGCTGGAGTAGATTGTTATGAATTAATAGGTGATATAAAAACGATGTACCATAATTATGACTTTGAAACCGAGATAATTGTAGCCGCAATTAGAAATGGAAAACAGATTGTTGATGCTGCGGTAATTGGAGCTGATATTGTGACAGCTGGGTTTGATGTTTATAAGGACAGTTTTTATCATCCTTTCACTGACAGGGGATTAAAGATATTCCAAGATGCTTGGGACGATACCGAGTTAGGTTCTCTATGAGTAAAAATTTAAGGAATTAGTGTGTGAACCTAAAAAATACCTCTAAAGTCGTCTCCGTGAGTAAATCTAAATATTTGTTAAACCTAATTAATAATAGAATCTAGGTGATAATTTTTGAAAGAAAAAATAAAAATTGGAGTTGTTTGCGTAGCCAGGAAGACTTTTGATTATATTGCTGCTGAAGATATTTTTAAAAAAATTCAAATCGAGTTAAAAAAGATTGAAAATATCGATTGGGAAATTACCTCAGAGTTAGTAATTGAAATCGAGGATGCTCAAGGGGCAGCCCAAGAATTAAAATCTAAAGGAATTGACGGATTAGTTTGCATTAGCGGAACTTTTGCTTTAGGTCACTTGATTTTAGAACTAAATAAAGTAATTCAAAAACCTATCTTACTGTGGGGTTTAGAGGAATTGCCTTACGATGGGGGAAAAATCCGTCTTAATTCGGTATGTGGTATAAATCTAAACTCAAGTAATTTGTATAAAGCGGGAGTAAAAAACTATCACGTAGTAATTGGAAATCAGATAGATGAGGACTGGTTAGATTCGCTACGAATAATAAAAGCCTTTGCTACTAAACGTATAGGGATTATAGGATACAGAGCTAAGGGATTTTTCAATCTTGACGTAGACGAGTTAGATTTATATAGAGAGGTTGGACTTCTCATAGATCATTTCGAATTAAATGAAATTTATAAGATTGAAGTTGATACGAATAAAGTTAAAGAAAGAATTGAACAAATAAAGGAAATTTTTGATGTATCATCAATTTCTGGAGAACAATTAAGTAACGTTGCAGAACTCACAAGTAAAATTAACATATTTCTTGATAATAATCAGTTAGACGCTCTAGCTATAAGATGTTGGCCTGAATTTGCCACTGATTTTGGTATTGCTCCTTGTGCTGCAATGTCGGTATTACAAGCTGAAGGAAAAATACTAACCTGTGAAGGGGATATCCTTGGAAGTCTATCCATGGTTGCACATTCCGCAATTGGAGCCAAAAATCCTTACTTGGCAGATTTTTCTCAAGTAGATTTTAAAGAGAATTTCGCTTTATTATGGCATTGTGGAGTAGCTCCTTGTAATCTATGGGATGGAAAATGTAATAGATCTTTGGAACCTTATTTTGCTGGGGGAAAGGGTGTGACGGCAGATTTTGTTATGAAATCTGGGCAAGTTTCGTTTTTAAGAATTGATTACGCTCCTGGAGAATATCGTCTCTTTTTACAGAAGGGAAAAATAATTCCTATGGAAAAAGAGTTGAAAGGTACCTATGCCAAAGCAGTTTTTGAAGATCACGTAAAAGATGTTTTAAAGAAAATAATTGACAATGGAATAGCTCACCATTTATCTGTCGTGTATGATGATTATATACGACCCTTAGAAATATTCGCTAAGATAATAGGATGGAAAGTTATTCAATAATAAACTATAGACTGGTTCTTGCTAAAAATGTTAAAATTTGAATCAATAGATAGCGGTTTTAGGCTGTATTATAAAGACTATTTCATTTTGGAACATTCCAGCCAAAATCCGTGTGTAAAAGTTGGGAGTGGGAAAGGAAAATTCAAATCACATCACGGTCATTTTAAAATAAAAGAAAAAGATGTAATTGAAAGAGAACTTCGAGAGTACGAAATTTTAAGTCAAGAAGACAATAATATTGAAATAAGGTTCGGAACGCAAGAAAATTTGCTTGAATTCTCATGTAGCTCAGTGGATGATCGCCTTGAAATGAAATTTGCGTCAAAAAATAAAGATTTAAATAGATTTTGGATTAAAATGCATGCAAATGATGCTGAAGCAATATACGGTTGCGGAGAACAATTCTCGGAAGTAAACTTAAGGGGAAAAAAAGTCCCTTTATGGGTTGAAGAACAAGGGGTGGGACGAGGAGATCCTCCTATAACAGGTGATTGGTATACCACTTATTTTCCTCAACCAACTTTTATTTCCTCAGAAAATTATTACCTCCATAGTGAAAGCTTATGCTATGCAATATTTGATTTCACTCATCCTGATTACCACGAATTATACTTCTGGAATATTCCGGATAAAATTATAATCGGAAAGTACCAAACTGCTCTTGACACCGTATCTCGCCTTTCAAAATATTTAGGAAGGCAACCAAAATTACCTGAATGGGTTTACGATGGAGTTTGGTTAGGGATACAAGGTGGAGAGAATGTCGTTATAGAAAAAGTAAAAAAATGTTTAGAGAAGGGAGTTAACGTTGGAGCGGTATGGTGCCAAGATTGGCAAGGAGTGAACATTATTGGTCCAACTAAAAGGTTAAAATGGAACTGGGAATACGATAATACATTGTATCCTGATTTACCGTCGTTTATTAAAACCCTTAATGGCCAGGGGATCAAATTTCTTGGATATATTAATTCTATGCTTGCTCCTAACGGAAGTCAATACGGAGAAGCTCTCGAAAAAGATTTATGCGTAAAGGAACAAAATGGAGACACCTTTATTATTGTAACTGATAGTGGAGATAAAATAATGTTGGATCTCAGTAATCCTGATACTCTTGAGTGGTTAAAAAACGTAATAAAAGAGAACATGATAAATATCGGATTATCTGGTTGGATGGCTGACTACGGAGAATATATTCCTACTGATATAGCGTTGCACTCTGGAGAAGACCCCAAGGAATTTCACAATAAATACCCTGTAATCTTTGCAAAAGCTAATATAGAGGCAATAAAAGAGGCAGGAAGATTAGGTGACATTGTCTTTTTCACTAGAGCGGGTTATTCTCATGTATCTCGTTATACGACACAAGTATGGGCTGGAGATCAACTTGTTAATTGGAGCATTCATGATGGAATAGCAACGGTAATTGCTGCGGGAATTTCCTTAGGAATTTGTGGAATCGGATATTTTCATTACGATATTGGTGGCTTCCATGCATTGGAACACATCTCTAGAGATAAAGAGATTTTCATGAGATGGGCTGAAATGGCCGTATTCACAACGACAATGCGAACTCACGAAAGCATTAGACCTGTCGGTAATTGGCAATTTGATTCTGATGACGAAACTCTTGAATTCTTTGCGAAAATGAGTCAGAGATTTACTCATCTAAAGCCTTATATGCAACATTTATCAAATGAGTATATAGAGAAGGGATTTCCACCTATTAGAGCTTGTTATCTCCATTACGAAAATGATCTTGAACTTCACAAACTCAAGTATCAATATCTATTTGGTCAAGATTTGTTAGTAGCACCTATAGTAAAACCGAATTCAAGTGAAGGAGAAGTACATTTTCCGGATGATATTTGGATTCATATTTGGTCTGGGAAAGAATTTAAAAAAGGCGTTAAAAAAGTTAAAGCTCCTATAGGACAACCTCCGGTTTTTTATAGGAAAGATTCACAATTTTCCGAGTTATTCTGTAAATTAAAAGATGTATAGGATTATAATTTCTTTTTATTTTTTCTTAGTCTCTAAAAAATTTGTAAGTAAATCTTTTTATAATAATTTATCATCTTTTAATCTAAAATCAAGATAACTTTCTACTACTATTTGGATGAAATAAAAAAATGAGTTCTTACGGTGAGAAAAGAGATAGGGACGATGAGCGCATGCGCAGAGATCTATCAGCGATACAAGATGGTATCCAGAGTTCGCGCTCATCTGGGAGGAGTAGATCTACCAGTAAAAAGAAAAACACGCTGATGTGTATTTCATTCCTCGTGATTTTAATAGCAGCAATTCTTTTTGTTGTCCTTATTAGTTTATAACTATCTAAAGATCAAAACTAAATATACCACTTTTTTTCTTACAAATATTTTCAGGTGAACTCATGGAATTTTTAGTTATCTATTTATTGAGCTAGACTCTAATTTTTGGATTATGTCAAAAACTAAAAAACCAATCTAGTATTTTTCTATCTAAGTAATTTATTTATGCAACAACGAATCTGATAAAATCAATTTCTCATGTCGAGTTATGATTTAGGAACTTTAATAACTAATTTTAAAAAAAAGGACAAAATTGCTTTAGCAAGATTAATTACACTTATCGAGAATGAACCTGAACGAGCACATGAGGTTTTTAAACATTTTGAAAAGGTAAAACACGAATCTTACATAATTGGGCTTACTGGTTCTCCCGGAGTGGGAAAAAGTACATTAACAGGTGCTATAGCTCAAAAAATATTGGATGAAGGAAAATCTGTGGGAATTATATCCGTAGATCCAACGAGTCCTTTTAGCGGAGGTGCATTCTTAGGTGATAGAGTTAGGATGACGAATATATCCTTGCACCCAAATGTTTTTATGCGCAGTCTTGCTTCGAGAGGTTATAAAGGTGGGATCTCGAGAGCGGTTTTCGATATCACTATGCTGTATGAAGCTTTTGGAATCGATATTATCATTATTGAAACGGTGGGAGTTGGACAAGCTGAGTTTGATATATATAATTTAGTATATACTGTTGTAGTTATCTTAGTTCCTGGTTACGGTGACGTCATCCAGATGCAGAAAGCTGGAATTATCGAGATTGGCGATATCTACGATGTAAACAAAAAAGATTTAGGTGGAGAAGATATAGCCGTCCAAATAGAAATGATGCTCGATGATACCATATTTCAGAGTGGTTATAGGCCACCAGTTGTATTAACTAATGCTATTAAAGGTGAAGGTGTAGATGATTTACTCCAATATATATGGGAACATAAAGAACATATAGAACTCTCTGGTACCATAAAAGAAAAGCAAAAAGATCGGTTTAATTATAAGATAAAAGAACTGGTTTTAACCAAAGTAGAAAAATTAATCTCAGAAGAAGTTCTTAATAAAAGTAAAATTAAGGAAATAGTAAATGACGCGTTGGATAATAGCAGCTTTAGAATTTATGCCAAAGTTCACAATCTTTTCGAAAAACTGAATTTCAAAATTGAAGAAGAATAGCACATCTTCCTCATTAGTCTCGTTTTATTTAAAAATCATCTAAATTAAGAACAAGTTTTACCTAACTTATAGTTAAGATCATTTTTACTTGATCTCTTTTAAATTTCTATCATATACCAATAAATCTTTAGATAA
The DNA here is from genome assembly GCA_019057735.1 of Promethearchaeota archaeon. Next base: position 19,449 of record JAHLWV010000010.1, read on the forward strand.
AATATAACTTTAAATTAAATCCAACCGTAAATTCATTTACTCAAAAAATTTAACAATAAATAATCTATTCTAATTTAAAATAAGGTTTTGTAAATGGAAAAAGAAATTGAAACAGTTGAAATTAAACACTCTAAAAAGAACATGGTTTCATATGGTTTTGGGTCTTATATAAGTGAATTTTTTAACATGGCCTTCGGAGCGTATGTTTTCTTTTATTATGAGACCGTGATTGGATTAAATGTCTGGTTAACTAGCATAGGATTCATCATTTTCGCACTCTGGAACGCAGTGAATGACCCCTTAATTGGTTTTTTAACTGATCGTCCCTTTAAATTTACAAAAAAATGGGGAAGACGACTTCCTTGGATTATAATCGGAGGGGTTCCTTGGATACTTAGTTACCTACTGCTATTTACTCCTCCAGATGTAGATCCAAATAGCGGGGCTATCATTTTATTTATTTGGCTCGTAGTTATGACTTGCCTATATGACACATTTGCTTCACTCTTTCAAGTTAATTACTATTCTATTTTCCCAGATAAATTTCGTGAAGATAGTGAGCGAAGATTAGCTTCTACTTTAAGTACTCTAGTAGGAGCTCTTGGATTAGCTTCAGGATCGATAATTCCAAGTCTTTTTATTGTATTTGGGGAAAGAAGCACATATACCCTACAGGCAGGAGTTGCTGTAATTGTATGTTTACTAGCTCTAGTAGCTGTAATTCCTGGCAGCCGTGAAGATCAAGTGCGAATTGATTGTTACCTAGAGAGTTGTGAAGAAAAAATGGAAAGAACGCCATTCTTGAAAGAATTTAAAACTATCATAAAACACAAGAACTATATGGCATATGTGATTTCCTTTATGTTTTACACATGCTTAGTGGCAACAATGATAGGATCCATTCCATATGTAGCGCAATTTGTGTTAAATGTGAAAGCTAAGGACATTATGCTGATAATGGCTGCTCTTCTTATAGGATTGTTTATATCGATGCCCATTTGGAGTAAGATAGCCGATAAGACGAATAACGACAGAAAGACAATGTTAATTGCTGCCACATTCTTAACAATTGCTACAATACCGCTTTTCTTTATCAATGAATATATCTTCATGATCATCGCAATGTTTATCTGGGGAATGGGTGAAGGTGGCTATTGGGTTATGCTCTCACCAGTTAGATCGACTGTGATAGATGAATCAGTAGTCATGACTGGTAGGAGAATAGAAGGAATTTATCAAGGTTTTCAAACTTTTATCAGCAGGGCAGCTTTAGTGGCTCAAGCTCTTAGCTTTTCTATAGTGCACACTATTACAGGATTCGTGGAAACATCCGATACTCAAACTCCCACAGCGATATTAGGTGTTCAAATACATTTTGCTTTACTCCCTATGATTTTCATGGTTATCTCAACGATAATTCTATGGAAATTTTTCAAGTTGACACCTGACAAAGTTAAAGAAAATAAAGAGAAGCTAAAAGAAATGCGTCTATAATTAAACCAATCTAATATTTTTTTTTTATTTCACCTTTGCTAATACTTCTTTCTAGTTGTAAAAGACAATCTCCTTCTTTTTTCATAAAAAATACGTTTTTATAGTTTAACAACTAATATCAAATAATTATAGTAAAAGAAATGAAAAAAAATGAATAAAACGGTTATTATTGAAACTAAGTCGGGAAAAATACAAGGTTATAAGGAAAACGAAATAGAAGTATTTAAAGGGATTCCTTATGCAGAACCTCCTATAGATGATTTGCGATTTTCCCCTCCCGTTGCGAAAAAACAGTGGAATAAAATATTGGATGCTACTAAATATGGGCATTGTGCATTCCAAGGATATACTCAGCTCGAAGATATTACGGGTAAACTTCAACCGGAAAGTGAAGACTGTTTGAATCTTAATATTTGGACACCTAGTATAGATAGTAAGAAACGCCCAGTGATGTTCTGGATTCACGGGGGAGCATTTATAATGGGAGGAGGGATTGATACGATGTATGATGGCTCAGCATTAGTCCGGCGCGGTGATGTTGTGGTAGTTACTATTAATTATCGGTTAGGGGCTTTCGGTTACTTATACCTTCCCGGTGTTACGGCCAATGTTGGACACCTCGATCAAATTCTAGCGCTTAATTGGGTTCATGATAATATTGAATTATTTGGAGGAGATTCAAATAATGTAACGATTTTTGGTGAATCTGCTGGGGGTTATTCTGTAGTTGCTTTAGCTGCTATGCCTGCTGCTAAGGGATTGTTTCATCGTATAATTGCACAGAGCGCTCCTGCTATTGATCCAAAGGTAGCAAAGAAACCCTCAAAAAAATTAATTCGTATGCTGGGTGTTGCTAAGGGTGATATTAACGCATTGCGTAAGATATCTCCCGAAAAAATAATAGATGCCCAGAATAAGCTTTTAGCCGAGGATCCTACAAATATTCTTGCTTTTCGGCCTCTTATAGACGGTGAGACATTACCAATACATCCTTTAAAGGCGTTTCAAGATGGCGATTGTAAGGATATTGAATTAATGATTGGTACTAATCTTGATGAGGCTAAGTTATTTACTGCTCTTGATCCTGAAATAAGAAAGATGACAAATGATGGTGGTGAAAAGCTCCTTATCGGTTATTTTGGTAGATTAGGTATAGACATTACTAAAAGTAAAGCGATGATCGATGTATACAAGCAAGCAAGAGAAGGCAATTTTTCTATTGAACCCAAGGAACTTTTGAATGCGCTTATGACTGATTACATTTTTCGTATTTCTACAATACATTTGCTTGAAGCTCAGAGTAAATATCAATCCAATACATATAATTACCTGTTTACTTGGCCGTCTCCAGGTTTCAATGGAGAATTAGGTGCGTGCCACGCTCTTGAGATACCATTCGTTTTTAACACGCTCAATAATCCTGCTTTTGAAGATTTTGTAGGTAAAAGTCCAGATTTAAATGACATTAGTTATAAAGTTATGGATGCTTGGATTGCATTTGCTCGTACTGGAAACCCAAACCACGATGGTATACCTAAGTGGCCGTCATATGATATTGAAAAGAGATCAACTATGTTAATAGATCATGAGTTTAAAGTAGTTGAAAAGTTTCTTGATAAAGAACGAGCTGCATGGGACGATATTCAGTAAAACTCAAAATTTTTAATCAGTTTTTTATTATTTCTAATCTTTTTTAAGCCATTCTTTAAGCGCTGCTTTAACAGAGCGACGCATTTCTACTGAGTAATCTGCGCCTAACTTACCAAGATAGAGTTGTTGGCCCATATTTTCTGCTTCTTTTACTACAATTTTTCTCTTTTCATCTTTTAGCATCTCGTTAAAATCCTTTTCGCTTAACCTTGAGTATTTGTCTGTGAACTGTATAAATTTTTGAGGAAAGCGCGTCGTGAGGGGAATTTTGTCTTTATCTCCTTTAGGATACCCATAACATATTAATGTAATAGGAAATACCCATTTAGGAAGGTTAAACATCTCGCGATGAATTTCATAGTTTTCCATAATATCTCCAATATAACAGGAACCAATGCCTAACGCTTCAGCGGCGATTACAGAATTTTGGGCTGCAATTAATGCATCACAACAAGCAAGAAGTAAGTCAGATTCTTGAGGTGTTTGGAACTCTTTGCCTATTGCATTACATTTATCCTTGACTTTACTTACTTCAAAGTAATCCCACCATCGCTGCATGTCAGCTAAAAACAGTAATACTAATGGCGCTTTCGCGATATGTGGTTGGTTATCGCAAGTTTTTACTAATTTTTCCTTTAAGTTCTTATCGGCTACTTTAATAATTGAATACATCATTAAATTTCCTGCTGTAGGGGCTCTCATAGCACCTTGGACGATGGTATCAATTTCATCCTGAGAGAGAGGTTTGGGGTGGTATGCACGAATCGTTCTTCTATTTTTTATTAAGTTTAGAGTTTCATTTTTTTGAATTTTCTCATTCAT
>JAHLWV010000101.1 GCA_019057735.1 Promethearchaeota archaeon
AAAAAAAAAAATTGCCATATCTACTTTAATTTCATCTTTTCTAATTATATTTTTAATAATTATTTCTATATTAGTTCCAATTAATAATAACAGAGAATCTTTTTGGTTTTATGATCCAGGTAATAACGTCTATTCTGTGGCGATATCGTCAGATGGTTCGTATTTTACGGCAGGTACAGAAACTAGTATTTATTTTTTTTCCAAATCAAGCCGTACACCATTATGGGAATATATAACGAACAGCAATGTATATTCTGTGGCGATATCGTCAGATGGTTCCTATATTGCCGCGGGAAGTCCTAACAATACTTTTTATTTATTTTCCAAATCAAGTAACATACCATTGTGGAATTATACTTCAAATGATGATTTGGATTCGGTTGCAATTTCATCTGACGGTTCATATATAGTTGTAGGGAGCGATCATAATGTATCTTTATTTTCCAAATCAAGTAACATACCATTGTGGAATTATGTATCAACTAAACTTTTTTGGCGGGTATCGATATCATCAGATGGTTCATATATCGCTGCTGTAGATAGCAATAATTTTTATTTATTTTCAAAATCAAGTAACATACCATTGTGGAATTATACAACGAATAAGTGGATGTTGGGATTGGCAATCTCATCTAATGGCATGTATATCGCAGTTGGAGATTTTAACAACACTGTTTATTTATTTAATAGAACAAGTTCTATACCTATGTGGTATAAACAATTTGATTCTTATCGATCTATAGTATCAGTAGCAATTTCATCTGATGGTTCATATATAGCGGTGGGAAGTTCTGATAATAATTTATATTTATTTGAAAAAAATAGTTCTACGCCATTGTGGAATTATACAACAGAGTGGGGATTTAATTCAGTGGCGATATCATTCGATGGCTCATATATCGTGGGGTCGAGTACAGCAATTTGGGGCAGTAGCGGTTTTTCGCCCCCTCCTCCTCCTGAAGGAAAGGTTTACTTATTTACAAATAATAATTCCGAACCGATATGGAGCCATAATATAGGTAATTACATCACATCAGTGGCAATTTCAACTGATGGTACACATATAATAGTAGGAAGTGATGATGGCAAGGTTTATCTTTTCTTTTAACCCCTCTGATATTTTATCAATCTTGTTGTTTCTTTTTATTGGTAGTCACTTCGGGGAGGGGAGTTTTTAAAGGAAGATCGTTTTTTAAAGATAGGTTAGAAGAGATTAAATCATTACATCTGAAAGCTCATAGATTTGAGTTTGGAGTGGAGTAAAAGAGCACAAATTTAAAATTGTGAATTTTTGCTACATTACACGTAAACTCTGAGGGAGTCTTCCGGTGTATGCCAGAATTACCGGGAGCAGAAAAAATTCAATAAAAAAGTTAAAGTTCAAGCAATCGATATAAAAAGGAAAAATTCCGGCGTTATGCTAAACCGGCTAAGTGAAAAGATTTAAATACTGCCAAATAAATGTTATTTCAAAGAAAGATAAAATTCGACCGATTCAAGTCTTTTGAGTTTTAATCTATCGCTAAGTAAAAAAAACTTACAAATAAAAAAAATAGTAATAGAATAGGGTAAAAATATAACCGTGATTCCTGCGCCAACCTGGATTTTTGTCTTTTGGTAGTGCGTAAAGCACTCATCTAATTCTCCCCCTTTTCTATTTCTGACCTTGTTTTTAGGTCGCGGCAGCAGGAGTCGCCTTCTCACTTTTCCTTCCCCCTTCCCCCTTCTCTTCCTTCTTTCTCTTGTTTTTTTTTTTTTAAATTCTCCAGAATAAACTGGAAATTATCCATAATAAACTGGAAAGAAACAATCGACGATTTTTTATCCAAGGTCGATTCGTTGAATTCGATAGTTTTAGCTGTTTTCATCGGTGGGTAACACTTTGGTACGAACCGAAAAATGTGCCAAAAAATATCTTATCTAGAAGTATCCTATAGAATTCAGAACACTTCTATTCTTCTGCAAAAAAAATTCGCGATTTCTTGTCCTTTATATAGGTCTAGTTTTATAAGTGGTCATGAACGAAAATTCAAAAGTTATGATTCGGATAGAATACGAACGCAACGCGACGAGGAGAGCTTTCTACGGGGAAATCGACGAGAACAAGTTAGAGGAGCTTCACGCGGGAGAAGAAAGCTTTTATCTCCATAATAAGACCTCACTAAATTGTCATCGTAATTATCTTCTATTAAATCAAAAAGTCCAATTAACATTCCACATACTAATCTAAAGGCTTCATAAAATCCTTCTATATTATTAACAAGAGTTTCAGCATCCTTTTCTAAAATTTTTTTATTTTCTATCAATCTCTTCTTAAGATTCTTTTGCTCCTCCCAAAAAGGGAGATTAAAGTTTAAAATTTCTTTTCTTATTTTATAGCGAATAATTTCAACTGGTTGACCTTTTAATTTAGCTATTCTATCTTTTACCCATTCTTTGAATTTGCCCTTCGTTAATACGCTAACGGTAATATCGGAAGGAGTATTTCTATTCTTATTTATTGCAGGCATTATTTTTATTATAAAATTGTATATTAATCCTAATGATTTACGTAGTTCAGTTTCTAATCCTGTTGTGATTAATTTTTCAAGATTTATAATAAAGAGATTATAATCTTCTTCAGCACATATTGGGATATTATATTTTGTATATTTATATTTTATTCTATATTCAAAAGCTCTAATTTTGACCTCAAATCCCTCTTTATTCTCGGTATCATTATAACATAGGATTTGTACTCGATTTAAACGATCAGAATTCTGTAAATAAGTTTGTTGAAATGATTCCGATTTTGTTAGGAAATCTACTGGTGCGCCCTGCTGCTTTTATCGTTAGGGAACCTGATTACGATAATTTACAAAATGACCAATGTTTGTTTACATTTGGCATGTCAGGAAGTTTGCTACCAAGTCAATTGATAGGTGGTAAAGCCGGTCCTCCATCTACAGGAATGAGATGGACTGGTGGCAGCGAAATCGATTATAAAAGATCTTCCTACTATTTAAAGTGGAACGAGATCGTTTCAAAGCACAACACTTTATCTATTCATAAGCTTAACAATCCTAACGATTTCTACGTTATTTGCAAATTGATTTCGTGGATTCGAGATTATAAAATTCCTAAATTAGATTAATATCTATACTTTTTTCCATTCTTAATTATAAATCTTTTTTTTTCCATTCTTACACTTACTCCCTTCTTCCTAAGCGAGGCGATTACAGGTGAGTTCTTTTTAATTTTATTATCCTCCAGAACTATACCTTTTAAAGACTTCATTTCAATCATCCTTTCGGGAAGATCTGACAATAAATTACCGCCCAAAGCTAGCTGAGCGAGTGAATCCATTTCAATTATGGCGTCTGGGAAGTGTTCTAAACAATTATTTCCGAGGTGTAGTTTTTTAAGAGATTTGAGATTCCCAATAGAGATAGGGAGTTCTACTAACTTGTTACGATCTAATCGTAGCTCTTCTAACAACTGAAGCATTCCTATAGATTTAGGGAGCTTTTTAATCTCGTTATCGTTAAGAATCAACCACCTTAAATTCTCTAAATCGCCGATAGAGTCAGGAAGTTCCTCAAGTTTGTTATGATCCAATTTCAAAACTTCAAGACTTTTTACGCGTCCAACGCTGTCTGGAATTGCCTTAAGGTTACTATGAGACAGATACAACCATCTTAAAGCAGTTAATTTTCCTAGCGCAGTAAAAATCTTTTTCCATTTCAAATCCGAGAGAGTTTTAAAATTTAAAAAGTCGATCTCCATAGCATAAACATCTTTTATTGAAAACGCGAGCTGATTCGGCTTATCTCCCCACATAAATTCGTCCATTTTGTTAGAACATAGTTTAAATTCGGCTCCAGTTTCCCTTTCAATGGCGCGAAGAGCCTTCACCTCTGATTGGTTAGGCATCACGCTCCACATCTCCTCTCTGGTCAAATAATCCATGTATCCCTCCAGTGCTAGGTATTGTCTAACCGAGTCTGGTCCCTTTTCAAACCGTTTTCCTATCTCGTCTTTGAAGATTCTCTCTGCCTTTTGATCGCCAACTTCAGTTAATTTTTTTAACAGCGGGAACGCCAAATTACTGTGTATAAATCGCGTATCGTAGCCTTGCTCAGCCCACACCTGTAAGTTGCTACAATGCCCCCAGAACTCCACTTCGGGAGGGATATCGATCTTAAAGCTTTCTGGATTACCTCTTTCCAAAGATTTGTCCAGCTTTTCGGCAGCTTCATCAATGGAATCGACTTCGTCGTATAAACCTATGTCTTGAGCTGGAATGTTTAGCAATAAATATTTGCATTGAATAAATTCTTCTCCATTGACATAAACGTTAGTTTTGCCATCCTCCAACTTTAGCTCAACGAATTCGTTAATTACAAATTCCAACATCCTTTTTTTCTTTCTATTGCATTTGGTTATCTTTTTGAATTACAGCTAAGTTTAATAATCAAATTCTATTATAAAAATAAAAGCCTTCCCTTATATTTCTGATTTTTTATATTGTAGATTTAAATAAATTTCACGAGTTTAACAAAAAAATACATTATTTATTATTTAAGCCTTTTTAATTCAAAGAGGGTTAAGATTTCTGATAGATTTTTATAACATCAAGTAAAGGATTAAATAACCTTTTTCTATCATAAAAATTATATGTGAGTTTAATATGACTGAACAAAGAAATACATTATTTGAGGAAAAAGTACCAACACGATCCAAATTTGCATATGGAGGAGCAGTTTTCGCCAACGGAATACTTTCAGGTTTAGGCTTAGGACCAATCACATACTAATACAATATAACATTAGGTTTAAGTGGGACTTTACTAGGTTTGGCATGGATGATATTTATCATATGGAACGCAATTAACGACCCATTATTTGGATTCTTGGAAGACCGTACTAAATCAAAGAAATATGGCCGTAGGATCCCATACATTCGATTTGGGGCTCCAGTTTATGCAATATTATTTATGTTTTGTTGGTTCCCGCTAATATTAACAACGAGGTAGCACTGTTTTTCAACTTTTTAATTATTCTTTTTGCTTTTGATACGATTTATACGATAATTGGTCTAATCACATATTCCTTACCGGCAGAAATGGCAATATCATCTAAAGCTCGAGCGGGAATAATGGTTTTCAGCTCAATTTTTAGCGGTTTAGCACTTCTAATCACATTTTTGCTACCTACTCTATTGTTAACTGGCGAATCTTCGCCACCTGTCGATGTTTTCTTAACAGCTATGGTAATTATCGGTATAGTCTGTGGTATTATTTTGTTTATTAGTAGTTATTTTTTAAAGGAAAATAAATATACGCAGCTTGAAGAACCGTTAGGATATTGGACTGGCTTGGTTGAAACTTTTAAAAACAAATCGTTTTTAATTTTTGAAGTCTCAAATTTCTGCTTCACGATTGCACAATACATTCTTACGACTTCTGTATTTTACTATATAGGTTTCGTTTTAATGGTTGAGGGAGTACTAGCAATGTTGCCGTTACTTATATTTTTTCTCGTTATTTTTGCGTTTACTGTCGTTTACAACAAAATTTTAGGAAAGCACGAATTAAAAAAAGTGTACTTTTTCATACTGTTAATGACGGGGTTAAGCTTCATTGTGTTCTTCTTTATAGGATGGAATTTTATTACTGCAATACTCGGAATGGTGCTTTTAGGAATTGGTTTTTCTGGATATTTCATGACCGGACAATTAATGATGGCTGATATTATAGATTACGACGAGATACGCACGAAAAAGCGTCGCGAAACGAGTTATTCTGGGGTCAACGCGTTATTAACTAAGCCGGCAGTATCAATTGCCCCTTGGCTTTTCCTAACAATAATCGCATCTTTTGGATTTGATAACGAGGCAGCAATTCAAACACCAAACGCCCAATTGGGAATAATGATTGGTTTTACAATTATACCAGCAGTACTTATTTTAATCGCTGCTCTTGTTATAAAACTTTTCCCTTTAAGCGGTCCTAAATGGAAAGAACAGAAATTAGAGCTACAAAGAATTCACGCGGAAAAAGAGAAAGCGTATCTAGAGCATCTTAAAAAGGAAGGGAAGATTTAAGAAGAAATTATTTCTAATTATTTTTTTTTTTCATTTAAGTCAATAGATATATATTTAATTTTCAAACTGAGGGAGCCATTCTTTTTCGGCAGCAAACATATCATCGACCATTTCTCTAATTTCTTTTGGAGAACACACGCTTGCCGTATTAGGATCGAGTAATACTGCGTGATAAATTTTTTCTCGATCTAATTCAAGAGCGCCTTCAACTGCCGCTTTTTGGACCATGATGTTTGATATACACAACGCTTGACAGATAGTAGGCAATTTTATTCCACCCTGTGGATGTAGTCCTTGATAATCAGCAAATACAGGTACCTCGACACAGCAATCTTTTGGTAAATTTGTTATCAAACCGCCTTCTTTGTTAATTACATTACCATTAAACCTGAAAGGTTTATTCGTTTCTATTGCGTTTATAATGTGTGAAGCGTATTCATCGGTAGGGGCTTTTTTTAATTTAAGTATTTTTTTTTTAATTCGTCTATTTAGGCGTTTTTCTATTTTGTCTGCTTCAATGGTATCAAATCTTAATACTTCTCCGTGTATCAGGCTGTTATGGAAAGTTTCAGCACCTTTATATTGTTCGAGCAAACTTTTCCTTTTTCTGTAATATGGTAAATATTCACTTAGATGCCCTGAGGATTCAGTCATAAAATATCCAGTAGCTTCCATCATATCCCAACGGATTTTTTCACTTCCAACTAATTCAGGGTTCTTTTTATAGGCTTCGTATAACAACGGATATATGTTTTTCCAAGTTTTATTTGGATCAGTAGGGTTTTTATACCATGCATTTAAGAACCAAGCCATGTGGTTGATTCCCGCACATAAATAACTGAAATCTACACGTTTTACACCTATCCAATGCTGTAATTGTGCTGCTGTTCCCTGTACGCCATGGCATAATCCTATAGTTGAATCGGGATTAATGGAATTAGCGTACCAAGTATTCATTGCCATTGGATTAGCATAGTTAAGTAACAAGGGTTTCAATTCAGAATTATAGCCAACTTCTTTGATTAATTCAACTATTTTCTTAAGCGCTGTGGATTGGCGTAAAAATCGAAATATTCCTCCTGGACCGAGAGTATCTCCTACACATTGAGTGACACCGTACTTAAATGGGATTTCTATATCGTGCCTAAAAGCATTTAGTCCACCCACATGAATAGCACTGATTAAATATTTAGCGTTAGTGATAGATTTCCTTAGATCAGTTGTCTTTTCAAACGAAACGCCCTCCAACTTTTCTGGATTGGATTCCTTATACTTTAGCATTAACTTATACATTAAATCTAAACGAATCGGATCGATATCCTCTAGACAAATGAGAGTATCCTCTCTTAGAGCAGGATGTGCCAGGATGTCAGTTAGGATATTATGCCCAAATACGATACTTCCGGCTCCAATCATAGTAATTTTCAGATTTTTCACCTATAAAAAATTAAATTGAAATTTTAAATATTTAAGATAATAATAATTTAGCTAACAAA
>JAHLWV010000102.1 GCA_019057735.1 Promethearchaeota archaeon
TCGGTTCTTTAAAAGGTTCGGTAAAATTGGTACTTACCAATAAGGCAAAATTAGTATTATCAGTCCGGTGTTCCTGATAGCTGTGTCCATTTACCGAAGTAATGCCATCGCTAAATTCAGTAACCACTTCGCCATAAGGGCACATACAGAAAGTGCGGACTTTATCGTCAAACTTCTGAGTATAATATACTAATTTTGATTCGTATACCGCATCAGTTAAGCGCTTCACAACAACAGCTGGAACTTCGACTCTTACTCCGACATCTACCGGATTATTAGATATTTTTATATCCATATCTTCTGCTTGCCCTTTCAGCCATTCAGAACCAGCCCTCCCCGGCATTGCTACTATATATTTTCCTTTTATTATTTTACCTTTTACTGTCTCAATTCCTATTGCTCTTCCTTTTTCCAATAATATTTTTTTAACCTTAGTATTGGTCTTAATGTCAATTTTAGTCTTTAAATAATCCTGCATCTTCTTTAATATCTCTGTACATTTTTCTGTTCCCAAATGCCTGATTCTGGTGGGTATTAATTTCAATTTTGCCAGAGAAGCTTCTTTCTTGATAATATCTATCTTTTCTTTATCTGTGCCGTAAACAGTTTTATCTGCTCCGAATTCGAGATAAATATCATCAGCATATTCAATTAATTCCTCTACCCTATCTTTATCAATATAATTATCTAACTGTCCTCCGATTTCGGTAGATAAATTTAATTTACCATCACTAAAGGCGCCTGCTCCTCCCCATCCGGAAATTATTGCACAGGGAGAACAATGAAAACAGCCGCCGTTTTTACTTCTCATCAAGCACTCTCTTCTGTCAATATCTTTACCTTTTTCTAATATCAATACTGAAATATTATTTTTCTTTATCAGCTCAAGGGCAGTAAAAATCCCGGCCGGGCCTGCACCAATAATTATAACATCATACACTTTCTTCTTCATATTATCGCACCTTTAAAATATTTTTTTCATACGTATTAATTTTATAGTATTTCTCTTGATAAAACAAATAAAAAATGACAAATGACCGTCCCCTGTCATCTCAAGCATCTTTCCTCTTATGATGGAAATAGATTTTACAAATAACTTTATTCTTTTTACAGAATTCTTTTATTTTATTTTCCTCAATATTCCAATAATTACTATTCTTTGAGTAAATTTCCTTGTATTTTTCTACAAGTTCCGGCGTATTCTTTCTTAGAAATCTATAAATTTCGCTTTTGATTGAGGGGTAAAGATTTAGGTTTTCAAACCAATATTCACCTACAAAAGATTGGGTTTTGTTGATTATTTTTTCCCAATCCGTTATTTGTGGAAAGATCGGAGAGATAAAAAGGGCTGTGGGAATTTTCGCTTTATGGAGCTCTTTCAAAGCATTTATTTTTTGTTTCCCTGGAGATGATAGAAGCTCTATTTGTTTCCTTAGTTTTTCGTCTGTAATCGAAAAAGAAAGAGTTACAATGCAATTTTTAAATTGCTTAAATAAATCAATATCTCTAACTACCAAATCAGACTTGGTTATCAAATTTAAATGTGGTTGAAGTGGTATAAGTCTTTCAAGAATTTTTCTGGTGACTTTATATTTTCTCTCAATTGGTTGATAGGGATCGGTAACAGAACTAATTATTATAGATTTCTCCCTATATTTATTTGTACCTTCTGGGATCAAATCAGGGGCATTAATCTTTATATCAACAAAAGAACCCCATGGTTCGGTATGTCCTGTAAATCTTTTCATAAATCTTGCATAACAATATTTACAACCATGCATACAACCAACATATGGATTTATAACAAAATCTCCGTCCGGTAAATTTGTTTTCACAATTATCGTTTTTGCTTTAATTTCTTTAATCTTCATCATACCTATGCCATTTCAAGTTTATCATATAAAACTTCTCAAAATCGTGCGTGAGGAATTACATATAACGTTCCCAGCATAAAAGAAGTTTTTGCTAAGTAAAAAATTTGGGTGAGTGCCGTTAGGCATGAACCTTTTATGCTGTGTCATACGAAGGTGTGCCATTAACCTCAATAATGAAACAGAACGCATTTTGTGATATTCCACGATATATCCTTTGAACTTGTTCAAGAGTATAGGCTGTAACCTTGTCTCCTTCGGAGTAGTAGAGAATTTCTGGATCGCTGTTCCAGTTGAATAGAATCTCCCAGTCCTCCTCGGTCATCGGGCGGAGTGTAATTTTCCCCTTTTGTATTTTGATATTGTGTTGCCTTAAGACAGTCATTAGATTTTACTCCTTACCTGACTTCGATTAACGGAGTACGAATATGCGAAGTTGTGCCGAAGATACAATTTAGGTGAACATTATGGAACCGCATATTCGCTGTTATATGAAGTTGCAGTTTAGGACGGGATCACACCAATAACAATCTCCCCTGGTAACCCAAATAATTTCACTTTCTCTTTGTACTCTATCTCGAACCCAGCGTCCTTTATTGATTGTTCAATATAGATTGGCCTGCAGTCCGCATATTTTGGAAATTTTTTGTGAGTCCACTCATACACCCTCAATAATATCGAACCCCCATCTTCTTTTGACATACTAACAACTCCAAGCCTGCCATTTGGTTTTAAGACCCTCTCGATTTTATCAAGAACTTTCGGAATTTCGGGCGTATCAAAAAGTTCGAGGGTAAAACTCATGAAAACGGCATCAAATTTATTATCCTCGTAAGGCATTTTTAATGCGTCTCCGTAGTATAGTTTGACTCTATCCAAAAGTCCAGCTTCTTCAAGTCTCCGCTTGCTAACTTCCAGCATCCCAGAGGAAATGTCGATGCCGTAAACCCTACCATCCTCACCCACTGACTCAGCCATTTGCTTCAAGCAATGTCCAGTTCCAAAACCGATCTCCAAAACAGTTTCACCTCTTTTAATGTCTAACCGCTCTAACGCCATGTTTCTATACTTTCTCTCGAAGACTCCGGCAAAATAATCATAAAATCGGCTAATTTTGTCGTAACTCTCTTTTGCCTGAGCCTTGGTTCTATATACTCGTAATACTCTATGATTTTTTGAGTTCATTTCATCACCATCTATTTATTAGTTAATTTGGTACACCAACTGCATTATAACTTATTGCCTATATCAAAATTTGTAAATATTATGTCATCATTAATATTCCATCTTTACAAATTCACCACTATCTATTAATGTATCCTTTTGGTAAACATTGGTTATTTCAAATCCAGCCTTTTCATAACATTTGATTGCTCGTTTATTGAAAGAACGAACTTCTAAAACAATCTTTTCGCTACTATACCTCTTTTTGCACTCATTTTTTAGCAGTTTCTTAAACATTATTTCAAGTGCCTTTCCCCAATTTGCGTTTAAATTATCCTTCATCAAATAATGTACCTCCACTCGTTGAATGCAGCAACAGCTAAGATAGTCAAACTTATCAATAGAAGTAAAATTTCATGTTTTGACAATCTGGCATCTTTAAATCTCCGTATTTTCTGAAACCTTTCACCGCGCCATCGCTCAGCATGAAACATGGCTAAGTTTACTGTGGCAGTACATGCAAGAATGTAAGCTGAAAACTCCAAGAATCCGATCTGTAAGAACAAGAGCCATCCATCCAAAGTGTAGGTTGATATACCTCCACTAAAAGAGTTAGTCCCGGCAAATAACCCCATAATAATGGTATTAGCATATATCGGAAGATAACCAAAAGTTAGTGATCGAACTCTATAATGATTCGATCCAATTATTATACTCAACATAAAAAGATTGTAGACTAAGGTCTTAATGAAGGAGGAAAGGAAGGAATCTTTTTCTTCGAATAACATAAGAGAGGGTAAGGGCAGCTCCTTCATAATGCCTTCTGGCAGGAAAAGAAAACCGAAAGTGTAGGCAAGGGCTAAGAGGGCAAAGAAAAACATGAAAGCATACCCTGTTCTTACCCAAAGACTTTCATGACATAAGTTTCTTAGAAAATTCTTCATTCTTCAACTCCTCTTAAATCAGCCATTCCTCCTAACATTTTGCGGATAAAAGAAATCCCAACTTATCGGAATTTGGAAAAATCTTTAATTTCCTTTTTATCCGCTGTTAGGCGAAGTTACCCACATTCTTATCATCACAAATCAATTTCGAAAAGTACGCCACGCTCCGTAAAACCACATTGTCTGTAGAATTCTCTCGCTTTTATATTTGTCTTCTCAGTGCTAACCTCAACTTCACAGCATCCGAGTTGACGGCTCTTTTCAATAGCACCTGATAGCAATCGCTTACCAATACCCTTACCACGATAACTTTTAGCGACGATAAGCTCGTCAATTAAGCCAGAAAGACCACGATGTAAAATTGTCTTACGAGTAGTAAAGTTAATAAACCCAACCACGACTCTCCCTATCTCTGCAACTAGAATATAAGAGTTAGCCTTACTTAAAAGATTCCGACAGTTATTAGCGATCAGTTTAATGTCAATACCTTCAATATCGCCCATAGCTTCGATGAGTTCAAGCGTCAACTTCCCAATTGTTAACAGGTCGGATGTCTTTGCTTCTCTGATGATAATATCGGTCATATCAAACCTCCTATCGAGTAATTTCGCTTAATGTTTTAGGTATTTGTGAGATGAGAGTGCAAGCGAGTATTTGGATAAGCGAAGCAAAGCTGTCAACTCTCTGTTATATGCCATCGCAGGTCTCTCAATCTGTTGGAAAGTCAAGTTCATTTTCAGGAATTCCCTGTGCCTTTCCGTGCTCTATCGCTTCTCTCCATGTGCTTTTATCATCTTTCAAAAGTTTAAATTGTTTATCATTATAGACCACTATGATTTTGTCTTCGTTCCAGAAATGTGCATACCAACTGCGCAAGATATAAGGCTGTAGGGCATTAATTTCTTCTCTTGAACATCTTACTTCATAACCATGCCATCTTCCGATATTTCCTTTGTAATCAATCGGCATATTGTCCTTGGTAATCGTTGCTTTGTAAACGGCAAATTTGTTGATAATCGTTGGGTCACTTAACCCCTCAGCAATTATACTACCTTTCCAATCCTTCATCTTTCATTACCTCCTCTTAAAGTGATGGCGGATAACGTTCCGGGTGTTTCTGGCGTTACCATCCCGTTATGGTTGACATAACTTTTACCTATCCAAAAGGCGGTGGTATTTCGACTAACATCCTGCGGTTTAGCTAATCCGTTGTTAGACATTACTCATTACGAATTTTTTTTCCAATATATATAATATGTTGGTTAGCCCCTAAGATTGATGGATCTGATCCATGTAAATAAAAGAAATCGATCCATTCTTTTAGTTTTTCTTTTGGTAATAGCTTTAATATTTCCTCACTTTGACAGCCCAGACCTTCCGCACCTGAAATCTTTAGCATCTGCAAAGAAAATTGTTGCATAAATGGTTCAATTTCTAAAGGATGAAAAAAATATGCTTCGGTAAATCCTGTATCAAAGTCATCTACATTAATACCAGTAGACATAGTTTTATTAAGAATAGGTATCCATTCACTAATTTTCTCAGGCGACCTCTTTAATAAAGAAATCAATTGAGCAAAAGTTGTAACAAATGTTATGACTAAAATGCCATTAGGTTTTAAGATGCGCAGACATTGATCTATTGCTTTAATTATATCTTCTTTGTTTATAAAGTGATACAAAGGCCCCATGCATAATACAGAATCAAAGCTATTTGCAGGAATAAAATCAATTTCTAATATATTTGCATGAATATAATTTTCTAATTTAATTCCAATTTCCTTACCTTTTTCTTTTGCAAATTCAATATTTTTTTCAGCTAAATCTATAAGTGAGACATTATGTCCTTGTGATGCAAGATAAAAAGAATATTTTCCTGGGCCACCACCAATATCAGCAATTTTAGATTTCGGTGGAATAAATTCATCTAAATTTCTTTTTGTGATTTCAAATTCGAGTGGATGCCTGTCCATTCTTGTCCATTCAGTATTAACACCATTATTGTAGTATTCTTGTATTATAGTCATTAATTTTATTTACCTCTGTGGTAAATTACGTTTACCAAAGGACAGGTTGGCAAAGTCCATAGTTGCATTGAGGACTCGTGTGCTCAAAGAAAATAATTCACACATCATGGCTTATACAAGCCTACCATGGATTTGGGCGGAGGGGTGAAGCCCCCAAAGCTGCCAACCCGCAGTTAGACATAGTGCCAAGACCTGTTCACTGGGTCTTCCTAAACGCCAGCATCATAAAAAAGGGGAAATGATAGAATCTGCCAAATTTTTCCGGATCTATCTCGTTTATCATCTCATCTGTTGGTCTTACGTCTGAGAGTGTTTCCAACCTGAAACCGTTATTATGAAACTCACGCATATATGTTTCGAGAGTTCGGTGGAAGTAGTAGACCTTCACTCCTCGTGATGACAAGCCATTATACAGTATAGATGTTTCAGAATCAAAGTAGTTCTTGACTTTTCCCCTAATGACAGCTGAATAGGGATTGTTTAGAGAGAAAACAGCACGTCCGCCGAGCTTGAGCACAACACTTATAGTAGATATGAATCCTATGTAATCGGGAACATCATCCAAAACCAAGTTGCTAACTACCAGATCAAAGCGATTCTCATATTCAGGCAAGGATGTACTAAGATCGTGAACCATGTATTTAGTTTTGTGCGAAACGTCTCGGTTACGTGCGTAGTCAATGAGTCTGGGAGCAATATCAATTCCTACAATTATACCACCTTTTTCCGAAAGGATTCTGGAGATAGATCCTTCGCCACATCCAGCATCGAGTATGTGAAGCCCGCGGACTTTGCCGACTATGTCTAGGAAAGTAGGTACGATGAAGCTGTGGTAGAGAGAAAACTTCTTTTCCCTGTCTTCATCCAGAAGATTGACAAATTCGTCAGCGTATGTATCGTAAGTATTTTTCAATACTTTCATCTCCTTTGCCCTGGCATTGCGTCTAACTACTAACAGACGCAATACTGCGTTTATCCTACCAAAATAGCATAATATCCGCATCAGTATTGCGGATATTTCTTAGTATCGTTTAGCACTTTTAAGACTAAATTGTCTAAATGCTTTGGTTGCCCATCCTTGATTATTTACATATACGACAAAAGTTTCAAAAATCCTCTTTTTTGGGAATATTTATTGAAATTAACTGTAAAGAGTAATGATGGGTTTCTTCTTGCATAGGATTACGAAGACAAGTTAGATAATTTGATTAAAATCCAAACTTTTGACTACTTTCGACGAAACAAAGGAATACGGGGGCTGTTATCAACATTTATGCAATACCCATACGTTTGGCTCATTATATTCACCTAAATCACTTTCTAAATCGATATTTACAGTATTTAAAGCGCCTTGAATAATATATTTGTTACTTTCGCCGAAATACATACCTGTCCACCTTTGCCAATCAGAAACAGTTCCCCT
>JAHLWV010000103.1 GCA_019057735.1 Promethearchaeota archaeon
CAAATTCGGTTATACATCTTTATAAGAAAAGAGAAACCATTCCCGGACTTAAAATGGTATATGAACCTAAATACTTGCGTTTTTTCCAAGCAAAATTTGAGCAATTATCTCTATAAAGAATGGATTTACAATAATTTTCTAATTTTTTATAATAATACTATAATTTTGAGAATGTCTAAATTTTCCTCAATTTTAAAAAAGATCTAATTATAACAACAGAGAAATGCCAAAAATTATAGTAAATCCCACTACTGCTAGAATTTGAAACCTCATTAAGAATTTTTTCTTAAACCTTTTCTCATAAGCTCTTAATTCCTCATTCATTTTCTGAATTTCCTCTGGGTTTCGATCTTTCCAATATTCTCTTCCTTTATCAACCTTATCAAAATCTTTTATACTATAATATGCTCCGTAATCTATCGCAAGTCCACGAATTCGACTTGCGTATCCATAATTTCTACGGAAATAACTAGTGTATTTATTATATCTAATTTCCGTTATGAGAAGTAAAATATATAAAATCTCAATAGCAAAAGCAAAAAGAACGAAGATTTTGAACGGTTCTAAGAGAGAGGCCCATCTCTTGGAACCAATAAAAAAGATCATCGAATATGCGGATGGAAAGACGGTTATACAAACTAATCCCACGCAGGATATGTAATAAAATGGGTTTTTGAATATGATGGAATATTCCAAAACGGTAAATATTCCACTGATGATAACAACACTCACTATTAATAGAGCAATATTTGAAACATTGACAAAAATGGTTAATAAAATGAGCGTGTATTCTATGACTCCAAAAAATCCATGAATAATGGCAGATTTTTTAAAATTGGGTATGGTCCCTTCTGGAGTATTTTGATTAGTCATTTTATAAATTATTGTTGTGTAATTATTTAATTTTTGTCATTAACTTACAATATTATTCATCCCCTATATTAATCTTCATATCTCCTTGTTTAAGCGAGTACCACTTTAAAAACCATCTGTTCCTTATTATGGAAGGAACATCAATTATCTGATTTTCTAAAAGGACCTTAAAAAAGGGCTCAAAATCTTCAGAAGAATTAAATAATGGTCTATCACAATCTAAAGTAATAATAAAATTAAGTGTGCTAAATGGGTAAAGATAAAGATAAAGGGAAAGATATACCAAATACTTATATTCATCCTGAGGAACTCATCCACACCATAGATAAAATTCCTAATAATCCAGGAAGGTATTTCAAATATTTTATAAAACAATTAGAAGCAAAAGTAGTTAATATTCAAGGGGACAAATTTGAAATTAGCGAAATTGGACCTCAGAGTGATTTGTCCACTACATTTGAATTGGTGGGTATGAACCAAGCCACTTTAGAATTTACAGTAAGAATTGAAATAGCATCAGATAAGACTGAAATACATTTTGGATCAAAAGTAGAGCTTTTTTGGGAGAATATGCACAAGAAAATCGTGCAGAAAATAATGAAAGGATCTTTTAAACAAAGCGACCGACTATATTCCTCTATCTTAATTTCCTATGTAAAAAATGTGGCTACAAAATCTTTAGATTATATAAATAATCTCCTTGATGTAAGCTCTAAACCTACAGAGATATCCCAAACAGGAGGAGAGAATGGAATTTTAGTGTTTTTAAGTTACGCAACTAAAGATGCACCATTATTTAGAATAAAAGAAATTGCTGAGGAGTTAACGAAATTCCCAGAGATATTCGATGTTCTCTATTGGCAAGAAGATATGCAAGATAATATCATTGAATATATGAATGATAATTTAGGAAGATGTCATGTTGTTCTCCTGTTTTGTTCTCCTAACGCATTAGATTCTGAGCCAGTCAAAAAAGAATGGACTGCAGCAGATGCTATGAGTAAACCAATTCTACCAATTTTCTTAAAAATCGATCACATTCCACCTCTTTTAAGATCGAGATTGGGTGTTGAATTTGATCAATTTGATTTTAAAAAGAATATAACTACTCTATACGAATTGATTATAAAAAAATCTCAATCTTAATTTTTTAATCTTCAATTTTACTTTTATTATCTTCAATTTTAAACGCCTCAAAGCTCTGTTTACTTATAAGATTAAAACCATGTTTGAGTAAAAACCCTTCTAGTGCGCGCATATGCCCAACTCCATAAAAAACTACGATTTCTTCATGATCTTCGATTAAATTCAAAATTTTATTTTCGACTAATGAATTTCTATCATCTATTAAATAATCTGGTACATCATTGATAGCTTCCTCAAATTCTTGAGTAAAAGATTGAATTAAGTCGTCTGCTAAAAGTTCCCTTCTTTTGGACGCATCGGGACTCTTCTTAAAACGCCTCATCACGAGGACATTTGTTAAAACAAATCTTATTTGTTGAAGGGTACCTTCTAGCATTTCCGGGGAAGGATCAGTTAAAATTTCTTCAAACAGATCGTTGAGATTCACATTTTCCGTAATCTTTACTAAATCTAAATCTGCATGTATCCAGTTAGTACGATGAGCTATGTCGTTTATGTAATCAATTGCAATCATCTGGTGGTTTAAATTCATGATTTCGCATAAGTATAGCGTTATTGGAAATATATTTTGAATTCCAAAACATGATTTGACACAATTATCATAAATTGTGCGACTATTATCATTAACGTTTTTAAATTCTTTTTTAGCCAGTTTCCAGAGTGATTTTATATCTCTGGTGAGGAATTTTTTGTAAAATTTTTTTAAAAGGATATTATACAGATCCCAGAATTCCTCTATTCCTTGAGAAGATAGGTCTAAATATTCATCGAGGCTCGTTACAGATTTCTTTAATTCATCATCAGAAGAAACAAGATTGAGATTCTCAAATAAACAGATACGGTCCTGAACATAATTTTGTAGTTCAGAATAATATGGGGTGTCTCCGATGTGAATTACGGGTAGCAAATGGATTTGTACTTTCATCTCATTTTGATACACAAGGCAATTAGTAAAGAGCGATTTTCCATCATAATCTAAAAATTTAAATTCTGTCATAGTCTTCTGTTTCTTTGTTTAATTGAAAATGTTAATTAAGGGTACTTGGGATTTAAATCAGAGTTTTTGAATTAAATAAAAAATATCGTAAGAAAATAGCCTTGGAAGCATATCGAATGGGTATCTTCTCTTGAAAATTATGTTAGTGTTTTTTTCATGTAAAATCTTAAAGAATTCTTTTTCAGATTTCACTTTTCCCAACCAATGTGGGTTGACTTGTATATTTTTAATCGTTCCTATCATCCTTCTTACTATTGTTAACAGGATACTCTCGGTTGGAACAGATATAAATAAAAAGCCGTCTTCTTTCAGAATTCGTAGAATTTCGTCAATAGCAATTGAGGGATTTTCTACATGTTCTAAAATATCAAGAGCAAATATTAAATCAAAACTATTAGAATCGAAACGAGTTTCTTCTTGAATATCCTCTTGCACGTAATCAGTTATTTTTAAAGTAGGATATCTTGTCAGAATTTCTTTTATTCCTTTATACAAGGATTTATCCAAAATAATCACGCTGCTCCTAGGAAAATTCAGCTTGAAATTCATCGAAAACAGTCCCAGTCCACCACCTATATCAAGTACTTGCGAAAAGTCTCTATTAAACCCTGCAATTGTCTTTATGATGGTCTTTATTCTCCCGAAATACATTCTTCCGAAAAGAGGAATAAAGTACGGACCGAAACTCGAATAGTTTCGATACTTATTTGGAATTTCTAATTGAAGATCGTGGGGTTTGATAAATTTTATTGAGATTCACTTCAGAAAAATAAATTAAATTAGAAAATTAATTGGAAAGTATAGAAGTATTGAAAGAATACCTGCAATTGGAAAGGTCAATAACCAAATTATGATAATTTTCCATAATCCTTTCTTCATTGGTGTTTTGTTTGCTTTTGAAAGTCCTACTAATGATGCTACAAGCAAATGAGAACCAGAAAGAGGTATTCTCTGAATGGTCCCAATAAGCATGACGGCTGCCGTGGGTACTTGCACGGCAAATGCCGTACTCGGTCGAAGTTCCGTCATTTTACCTAAACTTTTAATAACAATTCTTCCCAAAACCGTTACACCAGCTGCTAAACCAAAACCCGTCATGATTAATAATAAGGTTAGATTGATCTCGTCTCCAACTCCGACAACTATTCCCACTGCGTTAGAACAATCATTTCCGGCTCTAGAGAAGGCTGTAATACATATTATAATTAAGACTATGTAGGAATATTTGTTCTCTGATCTTTCAAAGTCTTTAAATCCTTTTAAGGTCTTGAGTTTACGTTTATTAAGTAACTTAACAACACCATAAGTTACTGTATAGCCTACTATCGGAGAGGCTAACCACCATATACTCATTTCTAGTATCGTGCTCCAATTTACACCATCTCCTCCTCCTAAAAACATCCCTAGTCCCATAATTCCTCCTATTGTAGCGTGAGTTGACGAAATTGGAAGCCCAAAAGCACTAGATACTATTAAAACAATGGCAGTTGAAATCAAAATGGTCATAACAACAGCATTCTGGTTAATGCCACTAGCCTCATAATCTAATAAAAGGATTTTGTCACCTATTGATTTAGAAACCCCTTCCCCTAATAATAATGCTCCAGCGATCGCAAAAATCGCTGCTAAAATGAGAATTTGTTTCATATTAAGAATTCGCGATCCATAAAGCGGAGCCATCGTTTCATCGTTAGCGCCAATTCCAAAACTAATGATTACAGATATTATTAAAAATATGATTATGATGTATTCTAACGCCATTTTACCCGTCCATCCATTTCTATTTACTTGGGTATTTTATAATTAATCCTCTCAGATAATCTGACGTTTCTTCAGCCCACGATACAATATCATATATATAGGTTACAAGTTTTGAAGTTAAGTATACTTTAGTGGGATCATCTGTCATTTTGTATAATTTACCGAGCAAGTTAAACTTAGCTGTGCGCGCTTCTCTCTTTCTCTCTTCAATTTCAAAGGTTTTCTTGAAAGCACCATCAAAATCAGTTTCAATTAATATCGCACAATTCACCAGCTCTTCGACAGCTTGACTGCATGCGCTGTATAATTTTGTGAATTCTGCCTTGATTTCTTTATAGAGTTTGAAAGGATACACTTCCAGAAATCTTGAAAAGAACTCCATCTTATCGTTTACGGAATCTATCATCATCAGAATATTATACCGGTCTTCAACTAAAAAAGGAAGAGCTCTTTTATCCCTGAAAAGAACTTGGGTAAATTTATCTTTTAGTTCATCACACTTTTTTTCCGCTTGAATGACTCCTTTTAAGGATTCTTTTTTTAATTTGTCATTTGTAAAAGTTGAGAGCGCTTCATGTAAGAGAGCAGAGGCATTTAATGTCTCGGCTAAGAATTCCTTGTTAACCTCATCTAATTCGTTTCTCTTTTCTTTTAACAATTTCATTTTATTCACACACTAAATTTTAAGAATTTCTTATTGTGAAATAATTATTATTTTATATTCTATTTATTGTTCACTCTATAAAAAAGCTTATGTCTTCACATATGTTTACAGCATAATAGTTATGGTGTAAAACTTATCTTTGAAGATTTTAATAAAAGTAAAAAAATAAGTGTTATATTAAAACAAATTTTCGTCTAAAACGATTGTGTCGTTTCTTTTTGGACCAAGGGAAATCATTGCAATATCAATATTAAGTTCATCTTTAATTGCTTCAAGATAAATTTTCATTGTTTCAGGTATGGAATCGTATCCTTGATTAGCAATTTCAGACCATTCATCGCTTGACAATTTCTCCCAACCTTTAAATTCTCTATAGATTGGAAGGCATTTTTTTATTATTTCGTGTTGGATTGGCCAACTTTCAAGCTCTTTTCCGTCTAATTCATACCCTGTACACATTTTTATTGGATTTATCCCGTGAAGTGCATCCAGTAATGTAATTATAACATCATCCACGCCATTGATCATAATACCATACTTAATATTGAATAAATCTATCCAACCAACTCTTCTTGGACGTCCAGTAACAGTTCCGTATTCGTGACCTTGTTCCCTTATAATCTCAGCTGCAGTGTTGAATAATTCTGTAGGAAACTTTCCTTCACCTACCCTTGAGGTGTATGCTTTAATTATCCCTACAATCTTTCCTATTTTCCTTGGAGGTATGCCTGTTCCTGCACTGATTCCTAATGCATTAGGGTTTGAAGACGTACCGAAAGGATACATACCATGATCTATACAAAGTAGATTACCTTGAGCTCCTTCGAATACAACTTTTTTACCCGAGTCAATGGCTTTATTCAAATAATAAGCCGTATCCGTGACATAAGGTTTTAATTTCTCGCCGAAAATTATGTATTCTTCATACATAGCTTCAAAATCATAATCCCAATTAGGATCGTAGATATTTATCAAATTTTTTCTGATTTTAAATATTTTTTCCAGTTTCGGCTTTAAAATTTCAGGATGGATTAAATCGAATACTCTAATTCCCCATCTACCTGCTTTATCTGAATATGTTGGTCCTATTCCTCTTTTTGTAGTTCCGGCACTGTATTCTCCTTTTGTCTTTTCTTCTAACCCGTCGAGAGCGATGTGGAAGGGAAATATAACATGGGCAGTAGAACTTAATTTAAGGTCGACTTTTTTGTTGAGCTTATTTAAATTATCTATTTCATCGAGTAGAACCTTAGGATCAATAACACATCCATTTCCAATTACAACCTCTTTTTCTAGTGGAGCTCCCGATGGAATTAATTTAAATTTATACTTGATTCCGTTCGCAACGATAGTGTGTCCCGCATTATTTCCGCCGTTATATCGTACAACAATATCTGCTTTTTGAGCTAAGAAGTCTACGAATTTTCCTTTTCCTTCGTCTCCCCAGGACAAACCGACAACAGCAATCGTATTAAATTCCTTATTCATTATCAACAATCCGTTAAGCATTTAAGATTTTAGTAGATATTGGGCATTGGCGTAAGAAAGATTTAAAAATAATTTTATTATGTTAAGCTACTAAAAACCCATTAAATTAAAGTATTTATTACTTATTAGGCTTATTAGACTAAACTACTTGTTCGCTAGATTAAATTAAGTACTTATTAGAACAAACTATTTACTTATTAGATTAAAGTATGGCGCGTTCCCTTGCTTCCATGCTCGTTCGCGGACTTTCTTAAACTCGAGAAGTGATTGCTCTGGGATTTGAGTGTAATTCACATAGAGACTCTTTAAACTTGGCAATTTTTTAAGGGGTTCAATGTCATTAAAACGCTTTAATGTCGCACCCTAGTGTTCTTGAAGCAGGTGTAGTTGGAATATC
>JAHLWV010000104.1 GCA_019057735.1 Promethearchaeota archaeon
TAGGGAGTGGAGTTCCTTGAATTATCTCCATTAATGCACCTATCTCTTGCATTGTTGTCTCGATGTCATATTTAATCTGTTTTTCATTGAAAACTTCTTCTATTGAATTTCTCAGTGATTCTCTAATATCGAGGAGAGTCCCGTCAAAATCGAATATAATTCCTCGAATTGTCCCGCTTTGAAGCCGCTTTGCTAATTCGTTGTCAGATTTCATTATTTATTAAAAATTGGCTAATATTTTAATAACATTAATTTTCATTTGATGATATCTTTACTTAAGCATATGTTTGTATAAAAATTTTTTGAATCATCTCATCGTTGCATTAATTGGTATTATTGTTTTCATTTAGACACTTCATTTAAATGTATAATAAGTTTTCGTTTAACTTAATCTCAGAAAGGAGTTTTCCATAGTGATAGGAACATGCCCCATTAAAATTTGGATTAGTAATTTCTTGATCGTATCAAAGATATTTTTAAAGACCAAGATACTGGGAACTAGACCCCCTTAGATGCAATATTTTCTCTTTAATATAGTATTTTTAAATAATATGATGTAAGATAATTATATAAGTAGAGGTTTTTTTATATGGAAGTTCAAAAAGGATTACAGAAGGGCAAATATAGACACGAAGAATTCCTAGTAAGCATTCCTATAAAAGAGGAGAAACTTTTAAAGCTTTTTCTAAAAAGAACTAATCACCCAATCAGGATTGAATACGAAGTATCTCAGTAAATATTAAAATTTAGATAGCCTTATTCACTCACTAATTTGTCCAAACTTGCTTATTTTACCGTTAGAATTTCCTAACCCCTTGTTTATTGTTGAAATACTTAAATTAAATGCAGTAGATGTAACTACAAGATTTATCATTAACTATAAGATGGATTTGACAAATATGTCTGAAAAAATATCTAATGATGTGAAGGAAGGAACATTCGCAGAGGCGATTCTAGAGACTTACGGTCCACTCAATACCAACGAGAAGTTTAAAGAGAAATATGCTGATAAAAGCTTTAAAATTCTTTTAAATCCAAAAGATGGAGACTATGCTGCTCTAATCACCGTAAATAATGGAACCGTTTCAGTTAGAGGGATAGAAAACCAAGACAAAAAAAACCTCGATCAGAAAGAACTCGGCTGGGATGGCTTCATGCAAACTACCTTGGCTTTATTTGACGAAATTGGTAAAGGAAACCTGTCTCAAAGTGATATCGTGAAGAAAGTGGTGGCTCGTAAAATTAAAATGAAAAATGTGAAATTTGTAGCAAAACTCTCTGAAATGGGAGCACTCTTAAAATAATAATATTTTACTTCTAATTTTTTTTTTCAAGGCGTTAATTCGTTCTTAACATGTCGTTCAATAATTTAAAATGTGAAATCTCATTTTCTTTTTCATAAAATTAAAACAATCTAGATTTTAGGTGCGATTTATTTTATGGAATCAGATAAAGACGAGACTTCTTATAATAAGGCTATTTGGCCTGTTTATCTCCTTAATGGTTTTAATAGTATCGCGTTTGCAGGAATAATAATCCTTATGGTCCCCTTATCCACTCTGATCTGGCCTGGAGAACCTTATCACGCGTTAGAAATGGGAATAATTATGACAACTCTGCTTTGGAGCTCTTCAATTTCGGGGCTGTTTTTTGGTAGGTTGATCGATAAATATTCTCGGGTAAAAGTTTTATTAATCATATCAATTTTTAGAAGTATATGTATGATATTGCTTGGGCTCGCCACCCCTGGTCAAGGTATTGTTACGTGGTGGTATTTTCTTTCTGTTGTATTGATTTTTGGTATGTTTTCAGGTGGAAGTTATCCAGCTATAGTTTCATTATCACACGACATAGTTCCTTTAAAGCATCGATCGAAATTCTTTGGATATTTTAGCGTTTCAGGCTCAGTTTTTATGATGTTTGGTTTTCTTATATCTGGTTCACTAATTCAATTTGGTTTATGGAGATATTATTTTATTGGGATTGGTGTCGCCATTATAGGGTCTGGAATCCTAGTTTACTTAATTATTAAAGAACCGAAAAGGGGAGTGCAAAATAAAGAACTACAAAATGTTCTTAGGGATGATTCAATAGAATACGATTTTAAAATTGACAAGAAATCAATGCGTAAAACTATGCTATCGCGCACTAACAAAGCTGCTTTAATAGAAGGAATATTTTCTAATGTATTCATGGGTAGTTTGGACATGATAATTTTACCTTATTTGCAAACACCACCTCACAATTTATCTCCACTTGTAACTGGCTTATTTGTTGTTGTTTTTGGCATTGGTGGACGCGTTATTGGACAGATTTTTCTCGCACGGCTTTCTGATAAAGCAGCAGAAAAAAAAGGAATCAGAAGGATTTATTTCATTATAATTTCTTTAATAGGGGGTTCAATAACTTTTGTTCTGATGTTTTTCGTTCCTATCCCTTTGCTAACGCCAGAACAAGGAGCTGATATAGTCCTTTTCTTTTCACTTCCAGTAACCTATATGATGGGCGCATTAATTTTGTGTTCTGACGCGGTTTCGTCTTTGTACATGGTCAATCAGCCTCCATTGCTTCAAGAAATAAATCTTCCAGAAGCTCAAGGTCAAATTGTTTCTTGGAACCAATTTTTAGAAAATGTTGGTTATGGAATGGGACCATTAATAGCTGGGGTCTTTATTTCGGCTTTTGGTCAAAATTATCAAGTCAGCGCCATGATAATAACGGTTTTTGTAATACCTGGAACTATACTCTGGATATTATCATTAAAGTGGTATTCTTTTGATAAAAATACAATTAAGGAAATATTAGAAGAGAGAGCACAAGTATTAGAAAAGAGAAAACCGACACAATATCCATAACCTTAATATAAATATGTCAGGGTAAAAATTGTCGATCTTTATTTCTTTTTATGTAACTTATTTCAATTTGATGGAATAATAAACATTCAAATAATCTTATTGATATAATATTTGTTAGAAAAGCAAATAATACTTTTCAACTTTAATCAATTTGTTGATTGACATGGGAAAAAATTTAACCTCTGCCTTACAATTTAAGCTTCCGATTTTTGGAGATGCTGGAGTTGGGAAGACCACCTTAACTCATCGTTATCTACATGGATTATTTAAAGAGAGTTACCATCACACTATTGGAGTTGATTTCTTCCTCAAGCGGTTTGAGATGGATGGTAGAAAAGTGTCTTTACAAATTTGGGATTTTGCGGGTGAAGAAAAATTTAGATTTCTCTTACCAGGCATCATAAATGGAGCTCATGGAACGATTTTTATGTTTGATATAACCCGGTATGTAACTTTTGAAAACATAACTAATTGGCTCACCGTGTTTAATAAAGCTAATGAAACTCATGACCAAAAGGTACCCGTCCTATTGGTTGGTAGTAAGACAGATCTCATAGGATTAAGAACCGTTCAAGAAGAAGAAGGTAAAAAATTTGTTAAAAAGAATAATTTAGTTGGATATATCGAATGTTCTTCAAAAACGGGAGATAATGTAGAATCAATATTCAGAGTTATTACTAAAACGATGATTAGTAATATCAAATAGTAAGTACTTACCTAAATTTTTATAAAAGATTATTATACCTTTTAATAATTAATATAAACTAATAGTGCATAATAGCTAATTTTAGCATTAATCTGATATTTGAAATTAAGTTACTTCAGTGAAAATTATGAAATCTATGTCTGAGCTTGATGTTCCAGTTCCGTTGAAGCGTTCATTGATCGTGAGGAATAATAAAGAAGTTTCTAAAGAACAGAGAGAGATTGCGTTAAAGGAGACGGAATATAGTATGTTTTCTTTTCCCGCAGATATGCTTGTTTTGGATTTTCTTTCTGATAGTGGAAGTTCTTCCATGACTGACTTGCAATGGGCTTCCCTCTTTCACGGTGATGAATCGTATGGGCGTAATAAAGGGTATTATGTTTTGCTGGAGGCCATAAGAGACACTTTTGAGAGGGGGGATGAGCCAAAAAAAGCGGTTAACTTAATTCTTACTGGAGAAACTAACGTTAACACATTAATGGACGAACTTTACCTCAAGGCATTCGAGGGTGGATTTGTTAATGGAGGTGTTCACCAGTTAGCTCGACCTAACGCTTTCATAGTTCCCCAAGGGCGTTGTGCAGAGCATTTATTATTCTCTACTATTGCGTCTATATTAAAAGAGAACAATCCTAATAAAGAATATTATATTCCAAATAACGGACATTTCGATACAACCGAAGCTAATATTGCGGTAAATGGAATTATCCCCATAAATTTATTTTCTGCGAATTTATTTGACGATTTTTCTTTAGATCAGATGGATTCTATGAACCCCTTTAAAGGTAACATGGATAGCGAAGGACTTAAAGCCTTCATTCATAACAAAGGAGTTGAAAGCATACCTTTAATATACTTAACTATTACGAATAATACAGCGGCTGGTCAGCCTGTTTCTTTAAAAAACATTAAAGAAATTAGTGAGATCGCTCGTAGTTGTAATATTCCACTCTTCTTCGACGCTTGTAGATTTGCAGAAAATGCTCATTTTATACAAGAATTTGAAGAAGGCTACAACAATTATAGCATCTTGAAAATTGTCAAAGAAATGTTCTCGTATGTTGATGGTTTTACAATTAGTTTCAAAAAAGATGGGCTCGCTAACATAGGGGGAGGTTTATTCTTTAGAGATAAAGGAGTATTCTACAAAAAATTCTCGACTAACGGGAATATTGGGACTAGATTAAAAGAAAAACAACTCCTTACATTTGGCAACGACTCATACGGGGGATTATCAGGTCGGGACATTATGGCTTTAGCAGTAGGTTTGTACGAAGTTGTTAAACAACCATATTTGGATGATAGGATTCGCCAAGTTCGAGAATTCGCAAGAAAATTGGCAAATAATGGTGTTCCCGTCGTACTTCCAGCAGGAGGACATGCGGTTTATATTAATACGGAGGAGTTTTTTAAAGGTACCGACATGGAAATCGACGATTTTGGTGGTGTTGGCTTTACGATAGAACTCCTCAGGCATTATGGGATTAGAGCTTGCGAACTGGGACCCTTTGCGTTCGAATGGGATAAAAAAACGCCAGAACAGCGCAAGGGCATCTTGAATCTCGTGCGGTTTGCTGTCCCTAGAAATGTATACGATACCTCCCATATTGATTATGCGGTTGCGGCTATTACAGAACTTTATCGCAATAGAGATAAAATTCCAAAAGTGAAAGTATCTCGAGGTATTGATTTAAGACTACGCCATTTCCAATCAGGACTAATGCCTGTATATCCAAATGAGAACTAAGGATTTTAAAATTCATTAAGAATTTATATCCCATTTCTTCTTAAAACTAAGCGTATGGATTTGCTAGGATATCATGCCATGGCAAGTAGAATGAAAACGCTGTAAATTCAATTATTAAGAGAACTAGTAAAATTAACAAGATAACTTTTAACTTCTTTCCAAATTCTAATTTCTTAATATCTTGTTCAATGAATCCAAGTACTAATACTGAGATGTATACGATAATTTGTGCAGATATGATCTCTACAACGAAAAGCATTTGCCAAGGAAAGACAACACGAGTGAATAAGAAGAAAACAAATATCAAAAATGGGTATAGTATCATAGAAAATATGTGAGAAAATAGAAACTTGGTGGCATCGGTAATTTTTTTCTTGAAAACGAAGAACTCAATTACGGACAAGATGAGGTACGAGTAGAAGCCTACTTTCATGTGCTGGAATACGCTTTCATTGATACCGCTAAAAATCTGAGTTACAACATTTGGAAAAAATTTAAATAAATAATGCATTCCAATAAAAATCGCTAGAAAGAGAAGACTTCGTAGATATAGGTATTTCTTATCATCTAAATTCATTCATATCCCCAAAATTAAAGTTTTTATTAATTACATAAAACTTAAAACTAAAATAGAAAGGATAAAATTACATATTAAAATTACTTAATTAACAACTTTTCCGTACTGTCAGTAAGAATACGGAAGAAGTTGAATCTTATCAAGACTCAGGACTCTTAGATATTATAATTAAAACGATGGAACATTCGAAACAATATTTAAATATCTAAAGTTCTCAATTTTTTGGAAAGATTTTTCCTTCTCAAAATCTTCATGAAATCGACTTCGCTTTGCCTTAATCTACCTAAAAAGGAATCCAACTTGTCAAAATTGTTAAACCAATGCTCTTCTCCATTAACAATTATTTTTACGCCTTTTCTTTTTGTGTTAATGATGGCATAGATTCCGCCGATTTCTGAATCATGTTTTATAAAAACTTTTTCCCCTTCCAACTTTCCAACCTTCTCGTTTCCCTTCTTAGCCCAGAAATCATGCTTAAGAAGGTAACTTCTATACATGCTCATTTTATCACACACACGACCTTTAATTTTTATTTGTTATACAAGAATCATCGTGGTATTCGTAATGATGACCCTTTAAGTAGTATCCAAATAATATAAAATTAGGTTCAGTAATAGAACCGTGTGTTATCTATATTATATCCGCATATTACGTAAATTTTAATTTACTCATATTACTCAGATACTCTATAAAACAAAAAACACCAAAGTAGTATATAAATAACAAAGTAAACGGAAATACGGTAAATACTGAAAAAAATTATGGTAAGGTCGATTTCCATTGCAAGTTTGTATTATAGTCACGATTATTCTCAATAAGAAATCAATTTAAATAGTCGCGAAATAAATAGTAAGTAAGCAATTTATATGGCTTTTAGGGATTAAGTGAGGTATTCATTAAAAATGATGACTGAATGTGATTTTTACATGAATCTTTACGATGATTTTATTGAAACTGGAAATAACGAAAACGATAAGATTTTATGGAAAACGTATAAAATTATCGATTTGATGAAAATCACTCCCGAAAAGGATACTAGTGGATTTATGGAGAATGGCTTGAGAATGATTATGCTTTTTTTTAAGCATTTTAAATTAAGTTCGTGTGATATTTGTAGTAATGATTTATTCGACACAGCTTTTAATGAGAAAGAAGAATTAAGGCTTATTTTACAAAAAGAATTTACCTGAACTCCTTCTCAAAAGCCCAAACGTTATCTTGTATTGTATGCAGGTTTTTTACTACTTTACCAGAATTTTTGTCTTCCATTTCTTTAGCATCAAACATTGCCTTTCCTATAGCTAAAGCTCGATCGTGATTCTCGTCCACAATTACGACTATATTGCCTTTTTTTATCGAGGGTTCAATATGTGTAATTCCTGGTCTCATCACATCCGCAGCGTTTGTTACAAAACGTATGGC
>JAHLWV010000105.1 GCA_019057735.1 Promethearchaeota archaeon
TTCATTTGGCTACCTATGCGGCGATCGACTTTTTGAAATTTAGTTAAATCCCATCGCGGAATTTTAAGAACCAAATAATCTAGTGCGGGTTCAAAGCAAGCAGTAGTAATGCCCGTTATTTTATTTTTAAGCTCTGGTAAGGTATATCCTATTGCTAATTTAGCAGCAATGTATGCCAGAGGGTATCCAGTAGCTTTTGAGGCTAATGCTGACGATCTTGAAAGGCGTGCATTAACTTCAATAACTCGGAATTCCTTTGAAAAAGGATTTAATGCGTATTGAATGTTGCATTCTCCGATAATCCCAAGACCCCTAATAACTCGAATTGAAGCAGACCGAAGCATGTGGTATTCTTCGTTAGTTAATGTTTGACTCGGTGCGACTACAATACTTTCTCCCGTATGGATTCCCACAGGATCGAAATTTTCCATGTTACAGTTTATAAAGCAATTATTCGCAGAATCTCGTACAACTTCGTATTCAACTTCTTTCCAACCCCATACGGATTCCTCGATTAAGATTTGATTAATCCTCGATTGGGCTAACCCTTTTTTTGCCATTCTTTCGAAATCTTTCATATTATCAATGATTCCTGAACCTCTACCACCTAAAGTGTAAGCAACTCTAAGCATTAAAGGAAAACCAAATTCTTGAGCTACTTTAACCGCCACTTTATATGATGTTACCGCTTTACTTCGGCACACTTTAGCATCTGCTTTATTCATAGCTTTTACGAATAATTCTCGATCTTCTGTAACCTCAATCGCTTCTATTGGCGTACCAAGAACACGTATATTGTATTTTTCTAATATTCCTTGCTCTTTTAGCTCGACTCCGACATTTAAGGCAGTTTGACCACCAAATGCCAGTAGTATACCGTCTGGTTTCTCTTTTTTTATTACTTCCTCCACATATTTAACATTAACCGGTAGTAAGTATACTTGGTCTGATAATTCAGGATCAGTTTGGATAGTTGCAATATTTGGGTTGATAAGTATTGTTTTAATGCCCTCCTCTTTCAAAGCTTTAAGAACCTGACTTCCAGAGTAATCAAACTCTCCAGCTTGGCCAATTCGTATTCCACCAGAGCCTAATACTAATGCTTTTTTTATAGATTTATCTAATGGCACGATATCACAACTCCATAAACTCGATGAATTTGTCAAACAAATATAATGAGTCTAAAGGGCCTGGAGAACCTTCAGGGTGAAATTGAACAGCAAAAATAGGTTTACTCTCATGAATCAAACCTTCATTTGAATTATCATCTATATTTGTTAAAAATTCAGTAAAACCATTCCTTTCAAAATCATTTACGCAAAAACCATGGTTTTGGGAAGTAATATAACATTCCTTTGTTTTGGGGTTTATTACGGTTTTGTTTCCACCTCTATGACCATACTTCAATTTATATGAGGAACCGCCAGCACCTAAAGCTATAATTTGGTTTCCTAAGCAAATTCCCATTGTTGGCACGCTATTTATTATTAATTTGCGAGCAACTTCAATAGCTTTTTTATATTTAGCAGGATCTCCGGGACCATTGGAAATAAATACTCCATTTGGTTTGTAGGACATAATCGTTTCAAAGGTATAATCATACGGCACTAAAATTACTTCGATTTTTCTCTGTAAGAAATTTCGTAAGATATTGTTTTTTACTCCTAAATCTAATATCACAACTTTTCCTTTAGGATTTAAGGGTGTAAAAGTTTTAACTTCTTTAGTAGATACCTCACTTGTTAGATGTCTAAGGTTTGGATCTTCTACTTTTTTGACTTCCTCTTTCAATTCGTCTAAGTTAGGAGATTCTCCTGGGTTGAAAACTGCAAGTAATCCTACTTGCACTCCTTCTTCTCTTAGTATTTTTGTAATTGCTCTGGTGTCAATCCATTCGATTCCTGGAATATCTTCTTCTAAAAGAAATTCATTTAAGGTTTTTACGCTTTCGTAATGGCTAGGATTTTTACAACATTCGTTAACGACAAATCCACTTACTTTTATCGAATCTGATTCAAAATATTTGTGAATGCCGTGTGAATCTTTTTCCCAGGCAGGAACGCCGTAATTTCCAACCAAAGGATGGGTCATAACTACTATTTGTCCCTTATATGAAGGATCAGTTAGCGTTTCATTATATCCCGCACCTGTAATTGTCGTGAATACAATTTCTCCGCATATTTTTTTAGTCGCTCCAAACCCAATCCCTTCGAAATAACGGCCATCTTTAAGCATTAAAATAGCTGGTCTTTCTTTCTTGTACAGCATCGACAAAAATGTATTTATCTTCTTTTATATTCTTAACATCTAGATAATAAGTAACTTTTTTTAAGCTTATTTATTAACTGGATAAATTATTATTTGCGTGAGCTTTATCTTTCATTAAAAATAAGTATAGGGTATTTGGTTTCACTTTATTTTAAATTAAAAATATGCATTGATAATCTTAATGAACATTGTTTAAATAGCTCTTAATAAAAAGAAGTTCGTTTAAATGATTAGAATACAATACTAACTACAATTGATGATAAATTATAATGATGATTTCAAGAAAAAAAATATATGATGGAATGATTTTAACAACATTAAGCCAGACCAATTTTTAAACGAGATGCTCCAATCTTCTCATAAGTAAAAATTAACATAATATAACTCGAAATTATGGTAACGATCAAAGAACTCACAGATGAACTTATTACTTATTGCGTTAAAATAGGTATAGATATTGTAGGTTTTGGTGATCCGACTAATTTCAATAAATTTGATAAAGAACATACTCCTGAAGGATTTCTGAAAAATCCTAAAACTGTAATCATAGTAGGTTTTCACTTATACGATCTTAATCTAGATGCTTGGAGTAAAGACGAAAAGAAGGGAAAAAGTTATCATTTTGCTGATTCAATTTTACTAGATCAATGCCATCAAATCAAGAGTTTTTTAGCTAAAAAGGGTTTCAAATCAAAAATTATCCCCTATAAACCAGGACTATACTTAAAAGATGCTTCTGCTTTAGCTGGAATTGGTCCGATTGGAAAAAACAATCTTCTTATTACAAAAACTTTTGGATCTCAAGTAAGATTACGGGCTTTGGTAACTGTAGCAGAATTATCTTATGGGACACCTATTCATGAGAGTGAATATTGTAAAAATTGCAACATTTGCGTTGATTCTTGCCCTGCTGGCGCCCTAGAAGGAGGAAAGTATCGTAAAAGTTTGTGTTATAATTATTGTATGGAGAATTTAAAAAATTTGTCAGAAAATACCGTGATTTGGTGTAATATATGCATTGAATCTTGTCCAGTAGGAAAATTGAGTATTTAAATCCATTGTTAGTCTAAACTTTAAGATATAAGTAAAACTGATAAATATATAAAAGAAATTAAAAAGTGAGAAATAATTGAATTATGTCAGCACACATAAATTTTGAAGATCTGAAATTAAAGTTTGGATACTCTTGTATGCCAGATCGATTACATTTTTATTCGAAAGAAGAAAACGATTTCAGAATGGAAGTCCGTGAATGGTGTGAAATACATGTGGCTCCGGATGCAGAACAGATAGATAGAAATAGAGATATTAAATTAGCGGTAAAAATTTTAAAGAAAATGCCATATCTTGATATGATCATTCCAAAAGAAGCCGGAGGTCAAGGTAAAGGAATTCTTTATCGCACGATTCTAGGGGAAGAATTAACTGCTTTTAGCTACGCTCTAGCGGGAATTTTCGGAGCCTCTTCTTGTTTGTTCGCTGGTCCAGTAATAGAGTTTGGAACTCAAGACCAGAAAAGGAAATACTTATCAGGTATAGCTGATGGGTCAAAATTAGGAGCTATAGGCATCACGGAACCCACGGGAGGCTCAGATGCGATAGGAGGGATGAGATTGAAGGCAGTGAGAGAAGGTGATCACTATACTCTTAATGGAGAAAAATGTTTCATAACAAATGGTAGCGTCGCTGATTATATTTGTTTATACACTATAACAAACGACCAAGTGAAATCACATCAGGGGATTTCGGCATTTATTTTTGAAACTGATACTCCAGGATTTGAAGTTATTAAGGAATATAAGCATATGGGACGTAGAGGGATGCCCAATTCTCATCTTCGATTCACAGACTGTAAAGTGCCAGCTGCAAATATACTTCACAGAGAGAACGAAGGTCTGGATGTACTGTTATTCGGTCTTGACGGTGAGAGAACATTTACCGCTTCTCAATACCTTGGTCTTGCTCGAAGTGCTTTTGAAGTAGCTTACAAGTACGCTCATAAACGCATCCAATTCAAGAAACCACTCTATTCATTTGAGGGTATCTCTTTTAAACTTAGTGAAATGTTTATAGATATAGAACTTAATAGGATGGCAATAGCTCAAATTGCTAGAATGCTTGATGAAGGACATAACTGTAGAGCTTCCGTTGCTGCTGTTAAAACTCGAATCGCAGACGCTACTGTAAGAATTACACAAGAAGCGGTTCAGGTTGTTGGTGGTTTGGGATATTCTGAAGAATACCCATTAGAAAGATATTATAGAGATGCCAAAATCGGGCAAATATCAGCAGGTACATCAGAAATTATGAGATATCTTATCACAAGAGAAATGGTCAGAATGTGGGGAAAATAAGGTGAAATTAAATGGAAAGTAAAGTAAAATTAGAATTAAATGACAAAGTTGCCAAAATTGTTCTTAACGATCCAGAAAATTACAATCCTTTGAATCAAGAAATGGCTAAAGCGTTGCTTGAAGTTTTAGAACAGATTCGGAATCAAGAAGACGTGAGGTGTTTGATAATCGCAGGTTCTGGTAAAGCTTTTTCTGCAGGTGGTGACATAAAAGCTTTTAAGAAAAGTATTGAAATGGGAAGACCAGGTGAATTCATGGATGATTTATTAAAAAATCTATATAAGATCGCACTTATTTTGCGCCAGTATCCAAAACCCATTATAGCAGCTGTGAATGGATGGGCTGTAGGAGCGGGAATGAACCTTGCACTCTCTTGTGATTTAGTTATAGCATCAAATACAGCGAAATTCAAACAATCGTTTAGTAAGCTTGCGTTAATCCCCGGATTTGCTGGAACTATACTACTTAGCCGCCAGTTAACATGGCAACAAGCAACTCAGATGGCCTTTTTTGGAGACACATATACAGCAGAAGATATGTTTAAACTTGGGCTGGTAAATGAAGTTGTTGACCCAGAAAGATTAATAGAAAGAGCTAACGAGATGGCATCCAAACTTGCTAGTGGTCCTACGCTAACATTTGCGCGTACAAAACAATTATTTTTTGATGCTCTAAGTGGTTCTCTAATAAATCATCTTGAAAACGAACGGCAAATGCAGATTAAATCAGCAAAAACACAAGATTTTAAAATTGGAGTGTTTGCTATTAACGATAAAAAAGAACCAGAATTTATTGGCAAATGAATTAAAACAAAATGTTACGGGCTCGCTACGGCATGTATTGAAGTTAACCTATATCAGAATTATTTTTAAAAACTAAGATAAATAGATCTAATTATAATAAAAATAGGAGAAATAAAAAATTGACTTTAAAAACTCCGGAAGAGTATTTAAAAAGCATCCAACGACCTGTTAATCTCTACATGTTTGGTGAAAAGGTAGAGGAATTTTGGAACCATCCAATCATTAAACCTTCGATAAATACAGTTATGAAAATCTATGAACTAGCCCAGATAGTGGAGTATAATGATTTAATGACAACAACATCTCATTTAACGGGTGAAGTCATTAATAGATTTACCCATATTCACCAATCTGTTGACGATTTAATTAAAAAGGTAAAAATGCAGAGGTTATTGGGTCAACAAACAGCATGTTGTTTCCAAAGGTGTGTAGGATTTGACACCGCTAACGCTCTATATAGCATAACCTATGAAATGGATAAAAAAAATGGAACTGATTATCATAACCGCTTCAAAAAGTATTGGACTGAAGTACAGTCTCAAGATTTGATGGTGGGCGGTGCTATGACAGATACTAAAGGAGATAGAAGCAAACGACCTAAAGACCAACCTGATCCAGACGCTTACTTACATATTGTCGAGGAAAAGGATGACGGAATAATTGTTCGCGGTGCAAAAATCCACCAAACTGGATATTTAAACTCACATAGAGCGATTATTATGCCAACTCTTTCTTTACGACCCGGTGAAGAACAGTACGCTGTGAGTTTTGGCGTTAATACGAATGAAAAGGGAATAACACTAGTATATGGAAGGCAGTCGTGTGACACTAGAAAAATGGAACCCGGTAAATTAGACATTGGAAACTTCAAGTATGGCGGCCAAGAAATATTTGTAATATTTGATAATGTGTTTATACCAAATGATCAAATATTTATGAAGGGAGAAATAGAATTTACGGGTAAATTAGTTAATAGGTTTGCGGGTTTCCATCGGCAGTCTTATGGCGGATGTAAAGTTGGAGTAGGCGATGTTCTCATCGGTGCATCATCGTTGATTACTGAATACAATGGAACCGAAAAGGCATCTCATATACGAGATAAAATTGTGGAAATGGTTCATTTAAACGAAACACTATATTGTTGTGGTATTGCTTGCAGTTCATTAGGGTTCCAGCGGGAAGCCGGAAATTTTGAAATGGATATGCTTTTGGCAAATGTATGCAAACTAAATGTTACTCGTTTTCCATACGAAATTGGGCGGCTTGCTGAAGATTTAGCTGGGGGTCTAATTTGTACAATGCCCTCTGAAGCGGACTTTAAATCGGAGGAAATAGGGTATTTAATTGAAAAATATCTGAATACATGTGAAGAAACATGCGCTGAAGATAGATATAAAGTTCTAAGATTTATTGAAAATTTATCAATGGGCGTGGCTTCTGTTAGTTATAGGACCGAATCAATGCACGGAGCAGGAAGTCCACAAGCGCAAAGGATTATGATATCAAGACAAGCAAATTTAGATGAAAAGAAGAATTTAGTAAAAACTATTCTCGATATTGATTCAGAATAGTATTTCCTTACTTTTTTTATACCAATTTAATTGTTAGTAAATCAAAACCCAATTGAATAGAACTGTTCTCTTGTTCTTACCTATTTCCTATAATTCTGAATAAGAAGTTTTAAAACAACGAATACATTATAAAAAAAAATTAATGGTTAACACTAAACTTAAAAGGTGAGTATTTTAGAGCAAAAAAATATATTTGATAATCTGAAGTTTATACCAGATGGACCTGCAAAAGATCCCATCTACATTTCAGAGAAGTTTAAGGTAATGCGAATCTCTTTAAAAAAAGGTTTAGAAATTCAACCACATCACG
>JAHLWV010000106.1 GCA_019057735.1 Promethearchaeota archaeon
GCTCCGCTTCGCTACGCAACCATCAAGGGCTAACGGGTCGCTCCGAATCTTTTTAACTTTGTTATTGCTACATTTATTTTAAGATTTTCAAAAAGTAGAGAAGTTTTATATCAAATGTGAAAATGTGCCCGAGTCGCCACGGTGGGAGTGCATTATTCTGTGGGTTACTTCTATAGATAATTGGTGATCTTTTTTTAAAACTTAAAACTCTAGAATTCCTATTTGATTTTCAATGATAGAAATTACCTGCTCCTTTGTCAATTCTCCATTCCATATTTTTATTAGAGAATTATATAATTCCAGAGTTGATAATAAACCCCACTCATGAGATTCGGAATTTTTAATGACTTTTTGATCAAAAAAACTCCCTCTCTCTTCTGGTTTTTTATTTCTATGTGCGTTACAAATGAAGATTTGCTTAGTCTTTTTTACACTTTCTTCTTCTTTTTCTATCTCCATAACATGCCATTTATACATTTGTGTTATGTTTCTTTCATGAGCGCTATCCTTTAACCCTTTGATTTCTGCTATTATTTTTGTATTTTCTGTTTCACATAATAAATCTGCGCGATCTACTGTTCGCGTTATGTTTTGGAAACCTAAAAATGAAAAAATTGTTGAAATGCTATTTTCTAATGATTTACCGTAACCATATAATAAGATTTCATACGATTCTATTCTTTCTATTTTTTCTTTAATTTCTTGCGATTTATCAATCAAACTTGTTTTATTAAAAGGATCAGAATCCTCTAGCCAATTTGGTTTTTCAATTGCAAAATCCAAACCTCTTTGGTATAATTCTAAATAAAATTTATCCATGTTCACTAAGCATTTTTCTATAAAATATTGTATAGAAGTGGGCTGTGGTAAAAAAATTAAAAAATTATTTTCAAATCTAACGATTAATGAAATTATATTTCCTTTATTGTTTTTAGCTAAAACATAAGAGTCACTTGGTAAATTCTCTGATTTAATAGCCCATTTCCAATGAAATTCTTGAAGCTTATCATTGAAAAGTAACTTAGAGATTGAATAATCAGGATTAGTTATAACGATTTTACTACCTTCTTTATCGATTGAACTAGGAATATCCTTCCATAAAGAAAATATCATGTCCGAAATTTCTGTTTTTTCCCGAAAAACTTTTGGAATCTCAGAAGAAATTTTAGAAGCAAAAATAAATTTTATTTGCTTTAATTCTCCAGATATTAATGGAAAAAAAGCTTTTGTCATTTTCCGGTCAAATTTATAGTAATTACCGAAATCAATAAAGAAGACATCGTAGTCTTCAAAGTTGTATGCTTGAAAATAAGTCCAATTTGTTATATCTACTCTTATTTCCTCAGGAGCTTTTATTATAGTATTTTTTTTTTTATTAGTATCCGTTGTATTAGCTATAATTAAACAATTCCACTTTTTCATATTTATCTTAATTCCAAAATATTTATTTTTATAATAGTAACTTTTCTTTTAATTAGATTCCAATGGAAATTACTCCTTATCTAAAGAATAAATTTGAATTTCGTAGTCTTTCTCAGGATCGATTTTACCTGTGCGAATAAATTCGATTGGTATGCTGAAATAGTAGTTCTTTCCTTTTTTTGAGGGCTTTTTCACGAGAATTGTAATTAATTCTTTTTCCATAGGTATACATAAACTATTATACTATTTATAACTTTAGGTATAATACAAAAAACCCACACCCCCCTTTGATATATAACTAGGTTTAGTATAATACTAAGTATACACTAAATATAATACTAAATGAGTAGATAACATTATGACAAACATCAAGGTTTATAAATCTATTACGGGAGATTATTTCGTTCTAGAGAATAATACCAAATTATTTTTTTATTTTACCCGCGAAGACATTCCCGCTATACTAAAGGAGTTACGGCAAATTGACAACAAAAGGGGAGATGGGATTGAGGAAGAACACGACTGAAAAAAAGGATTCGTACGGTTGTCTTAAGAAACGCGTATTTTTAGATGGAGAGAGCGTTAGGGAAATAGTTGACGCGTTAAAATCAGAAAAAGGATTAA
This sequence comes from Promethearchaeota archaeon, assembly GCA_019057735.1. Next base: position 2,047 of record JAHLWV010000106.1, read on the forward strand.
CGCAAAAAAGCGTAAGCGAAGCCATTAATTCGCACATAGGGAGCGTTCTAAAGCGGGGTTCCTCGATTCCTTACGATAGTTATAAAAAATTGGAACTTCTTGCTCGGACGGTCGATTTAAGAGTAAAACTAACAAAAATTAAGTACGAAAAGTACTACGGAGTAGATTCTATGAAAAAATTAGCTCACAAAATTGGATTAACAAAGACGGGTAAAGCGGGGAAGTTTTTATCGAAATCGTACAAAGGCATGAATAAACCTCACGAATGGGAGTGCGGGAAATGCGGGAGAATTTGGAAAGCTACTCCCAACGGAATAATGTACCAAAACAATTGGTGTAGAAGATGCTCCAATAGAGAAACATGGTCGTACGAGCAAATGTGCGAACTTGCTAAAATTCGAGGGTTAGATAAAACTGGAGTTGAAGGCAAATTATTAACTAATAAAAAAGCGTACGAGATTACACCTTATCCCGATGGGGCTAAATACACATGGGAGTGCGGAAAGTGCGGTTTTGTATGGGAAGCAACCGCGAACAACGTGAAAAGAGGTTCTTGGTGTCGCAATTGTCAGTATTCCAAATTATCTAGGATATTTCGACTACCGTTTCAAGAGGTTAAAGCTCTCGCCAAAGAGATAGGAAAAATAAAGACTGGTTACGCAGGAGAATTTTTAGCGAAGAAAGAGGAGTACGAAAAAAGCAAAGCCCCGAGCCACCACAAATTCGAATGGAGGTGCGGAAAATGTAATTCTACTTTTAAAATGGATGTTACGCACGTAAAGCGCCCGCAGTGGTGTCCCTCGTGTACCGAAGGAGAAAGCGAGATAATCTGCCGATGGTTTTTTGAAGAGATTTTTGGCGCGAAATTTCCTAAAACGCGACCTAAATGGTTAAAAAACGATAAAACGGGGGGACAGATGGAACTTGACGGATATTGCGACGCGTTAAAATTAGCGTTTGAGTTTAACGGTCCGCAACACTACACTTTTTATCCCAAATATCACAAAACCCAAGCGGATTTCGTAAGACAGTTAAAAAGAGACGCGTTGAAATTAAAACTGTGTAAACAGTGCGGAATTACTCTTATTATAGTGCCCTATACTTTAGACTATAGCAAATTTCAAGAATACATAACAAAAAAATACGAGAGATTAACAGGTATTTGTATTGGAAATTTAACGAATCTTAATTGGAGAAATTTTAAAATTCAAAAGGTTAGGAGATAGATTGTCCAATTTACAACAGATTGTTCGTTTTCATATAATCAACAATATCATTTACCACACCCACACATAGATTAAATAAATCTTGCGCTTTTTCGATATTATAAATTTTCTCTGGATGGTCAGTAGGATTTCTATAATTATGTCTTATTCTATCACAATTATCTAATAGAACATCAAGATCTTCGATTTCAAGATCTTTTAATTCCTTGACAACATCACCCCAAACCATTTTCGAAACATCTACTGCAGGTGAAAGTTTTTTTAATAGAAGTCTTAATAAACCTTCAACTCCTCTTAACACATGGAAAGCTGAAGCCGTGGCACATTCAAAAGCAATACATTTTCCCCCCTCGCTAAAATCGTATTGAATTGAATCGGGAAGAGAATTAAATACATCTTTTGCCAAAAGCAAATCAACATTGAAAATTAATTTCTTACTATCTATTCTTTTTTCGGAAATAGAAAATGTGAAAAAATTTTTTGTTTCAGCTCTTAGAACAAGTAACATTCTATCCATAATAAAGTTAAGTTTTTCCGCCTCTGCTTGACTAATTAGATAATTTTTTTCCGTTTTTTCCAATGTTTTCTTAAATTCAATTAACTCAAATAAAGCATTTTGAGTTACTTTAAATTCTGAATTTTCAATGCTATTAATGAATTTTTTAATATTATCTAAAACAAAGGTACCTCCATGAACTTTATAATTTTCTCTAGCAGATCTTAGGTAACTTAATTGACCTCCAAGATTAATATATTCTAGTATCGATTTAGGGATCATACATAGATAATAGGGCTTTTCATATTTAATTGTACTTATTAACAGCGTCTTTTATATCTAATTAGGAATTGATATAAGCGTACATTTAATTGTAAGATTAATTTTATCAAGTAGAAATTAAATTATATAATTTGATCAAATAAATCTTTTGCAGATTTGTAAAATTTGTTTTCAGGAGATATGTCTAACAAGTTTTTCGCGAGCAAGTTCATTTTACTAATTTCTTCGTCGTTAGGGAGTAAGCCCAGAAATTTTACCCTGTCGTCTTTAATGTTTTCAATTTTTTCGGTTAACAAGCTTTTCAAGTCTTCGGGAAAGCGATTACCGATAACGAGGATGTTTTTAAAGTCTAAGTGGACTTCGTTGGTTACTTCGACGATTCTTTCCATGGTGTGAAATCCCATTTTACTCGCGTCCGTTACGATAACGAGGTCAGTCACGTCCCGCCCCGTCCTTCGAGCAAAGTGTTCTAACCCCGCTGGAGCGTCTACTAAAACGATGTCGTAATTTTTCGATAATATGTCAATTATGCGCTTTAACGTGTTATTTACGCTGCAATAACACCCTTCCCCTTCCCCGCGTCCCATTTCTAAAAGGTCGAAGTCGTCCAATTCTATGAGCGCGTCGAAAACCTCAGATTCGATGATTTGATCTTTCGAAACTTCGAGGGGTATTTGTCTTTTCTGTATTTTTTCCTTGAGCGCTGTCATTTTTCCCCCTACCGTTTGCTTGAACCCAATTTTTTCCCCGATGATGTCTCCGATGTTTGCGTCGGGATCGGCGTCAATAACCAGTATGTTCTCGTATTTTTTCGATTCCAATATGTGTTTAAGCATGAGCACCAGCAAGGTAGATTTGCCAACGCCGCCCTTTCCACTAAACGATACAATTTTTAACGCCACGATTTTTCTCACTCTCTCTATTTCGTTTACGAGTTTATGTGAAAAAAAGGTGCAACTTATATAAGGTTTGATTTTATAAAATCTAAAATAACTCTCTAAAAAGATTAATCTTGATACTCAAACTTAAATAAAAGGTTTGATATATAGACGAGTTAACTCTGAAATTTGAGAATATCTGGATTTTAGGAAATCGCTTTCCAGAGAATTTAAAGGATATTTTGGTAAAAGAAGTCGAGAATCTTAATAGAGACCGCGTTAAATTGTTGGGGTTCATATCTAACAACGAAGATATAAGCAAGATCAACATTACCGGTGGTAATTTAATCGATTTACCCAGAGAAAATCGCTCTTACCAAGAAGCAAAAGAGATATTTGCTAAAATAATATAGAGCTTTTAATCATATTAAAACTGAATTAAAAGCTTATGATTTAGTGATAGATTCTGAAGAATCTAAATTTTTTCTTAATTTTTTGTACACGAGAAAGATAGCAATCGTTGTTGTCAGAGCCAATAATAAAACATCAAAACCAGGGATGCTTAGTTCGAATTCTAAATTATCAATTGAAATTATGTTTAAACCACATCCCATAGAGGTAAATACCAACAAATTACCAAGAGTTGCGTCTTCGTATAGTTTTGGATACAACGCATAATGTTTTTTTCCTTCGCAATAAATGTCCTGATAATCGTCGTAGAACCCTATCGCTTGTAGAGACGACGGATTGGTAATGTCAACAACAACTATTCCTTCGGCGCAAGCTCCCGAGAATAATTTGCTATCGTGAATAGCGATTCCTACTCCGTTAATACCATCGATAAAAATGTCTGATAAAAAGGACGGGTTAGTTTTATCTGAGATGTCAATCGATTTAACATGAGCCCGATGAGTCCTTTCTGGTGAAACTGTTCTTGAACTATTAAGACCCGAAGTATACAGCACATTTCCTTCAACGAAATAGCTTTGAGCGTAATATTCCCCTAAGTCAAACGAACTTATTAAATTTAAATTTGAAGGGTCAGTAGCATTTACAATTTTTAGTTGGTTGGTTGCCGTACAGACATAAATGTAATTATCAATGAATGTTAATGATTGACCAACTTCAGCCACATTAAGTCTATCTAATATTACTGGGCTATTTACAATTGAAAAATTAAAAGATATAATTTCAGTGTAATTATTTACGAAAAGAGTAGTTCCCGAAGCGTCAAAACCCCTCGCGTCGCCTAAATCTAACGATCCTTCATATACGGGAGATGTTGGCGAGGAAATATCGAAATATACGATATCGGTGTCTTGATCCGTTACTCTTAAGTATGCAACATCGTTAGCGATTTCAATTTCGTAACTGTTATTTCCACTTACTGTTCTAAAAGCAGTAAGGGACGGATTAGAAGGATCTGCCAAAGAGATCACTCTTAAACCCGGTAAACTGGCGTCTGATACATACGCGTATGTACCATTAATTTCAACGTCCTCAAACATTACATTTACTCCTGACGGTTGATAGTGTCCAATGTCAGCGTTTACAATTTCTTTGAACTCTGCCGCATATGCGTATTTGATCGAACTAAAAATAACTATTGAGGAAATTAGTAATACAAAAATAAATATTGATCGTTTTTGTTTCATATTACTAGTCTATTGCATGTTCGATTTAAAAAATGTATCGTATTACTAAAAAAATAGAATCGTTCGTTTTTCTCGTTTATAGCTATAAAAGATATATTTTTGATATGAAAACTAAATACTAATATAACAAAAATTCAAAGGTTGTTAAAGAAATTCCTTAAGGTTCCTATTTCGAAAACGCTTTTCTACGCCATTTCTCATCCCTGGTAGCTTAAAACATTGGCCAGGTATCATTCTTTTGAAGTAACGTTGGTTTTCTCGTTCAGATATGAATTGTGATTTGTATAGCGTTTCGAAGATTTCTTCGCCGGAAAATTGGATATCATCAAAATATGGGATAAAGGGACGATTCTTACTAATGTTTTCTACAACATTTCTTAGAGGAGAGTTAATTTCACGAATTATTCCTTTTTCGTCTATTATTCCGGTTTTATGGGCGTGTTCATTATACAAACAGATTACACATTGAGGCCACCTATCGTGAAAATAATTTAAGACAAGATCAATCACTCTATGCTTGAGATGTATAACTCCAAATAGCACACCACGACTATTTATTTCTGTTCGAGCGAATTGTTTCGCACGATACGCTTCAGTAAACACTTCTCGCATCATTCGGTTAATTTTTTTTGCCAATGGAGTTCCTGAATTGCGTAAAACTACTTCTGGAAGC
>JAHLWV010000107.1 GCA_019057735.1 Promethearchaeota archaeon
ATAACTTTTTTACCAAAAGTAGAAATCCTTGAAAAAGTATATAACCTAATTGAAGGATATCTAAAATAAAGATTGAATCTAACACAATTTTTGATTTTTCAATATATTTATTAATTTTATATTAGCCACTTAACATCCATTCTAAAAACTATTAAATTTTAAAAGTCCTTGAAGTTTAAAAATGATGAAGGCTAATAATTTTAAAAGAACAAATAATCTCTTAGACAAGGATTAATACAATTTTTTATTTATATTGATAAAATAATTAATATATTAATTAAAAATGAAATGTAATGGTTTTATGCTATGATTAAATTTTTTAAAGATTGAATATCTTTAAATCTTTAAAGTTTAGTCAAAGAAAAATTAAAAGGATTATAAGATATGAAAACTGAAGATATCCAGAAAATTAAGAACCTGTTAAATTTAGTAAATTTTGGTAAACCTAGAGAATCAATTAGAGAATTTGAAGGTAAAGAAATTGAAGCGATTCAATTTGAATTACCTAAAATCATAGGAGAAGAATTACCATTAGTATCTATTGATGGTTCTTATAGTATTTTATTTTCCTTTTTAGGTGTAGACACATGGATTGCATTATTTCGAATTGCGGTTACAGAGTATAAAATCCAAGTAAAAAATGGTAAAATATATTATTTAATTAATACACCCCCAAAGACATTTGATCACCTTAATTTATTAAGTTTCAACGAGTTTATATTGGACTCTCAATCAGAAGTCTTCTCTAAAGCGGCAGAGATTGCTACAGCGTTCCAAGAAAGAAACCCTTCTTTATTTGCTAGCAATATAATGAGTTATTTGGAAGATATAACATTAGAAAAAATTTCGGAAACTTATAATAATTGTATCTTACTTAAAGACGGAGCTTTACTTACATATAAAGCGCTTGAAAGAGAGCCAATTTATAGAAGCATAATATTAAACTGCAGGATGAACGATATTTTATTAGCCGGTATCTCTAAATCAACGTCAACTCATTTCTTTAGAGATAATTATACTGATGATTTTTTCTTAAAAAGATATTATGATAAAAAATATTCAAACTTAACCTATATCAAAATTCCAGATACATTTATAGAAAGACAAACAAAATTTGATGCTTGGGGTAAAATACATTTTGCTAAATTGCATAAAGAAGCATATAAGTGGTTTAGAGTAGATATAGGTAATGATGGAGGTAATATTGATAAATTATTTTCATCGATTGCAGCATATTCTATGGTTAAATTAGTGCCTGGTTATCCAATAGGTCTTATTGAAGCTCATAAAATTGCTAAAAGTGTAAGGGATTTTAAAGATTCTTACGAATTAGAACTTATTAGGGCGCTAAAAGATATGGGGCTTAGTGCCAATGATATTTTGGAAGGTGCGGTAGATTTAGGAGGAAAAGAGTTAAGCTCATTCCATGAAATTTTGGATCAATTATCAAGATAATTCAATTCTTCCTATAAAAAAAAATAAAAAGGTCAAAATTAAATGTCAGAAAAAGGAAATAAAGAAATTGAAATAGAATTAGAAAATTTAGAAAAACCAGTACAAATCGGTAAAATTGGAGAAGTGTGTTACGCAGACACAGGACCACCTGATAGCGTAATAACTTTAAAAATACAACATCGACCCGATAGTTTAAGATTAGGGCAACCATTAGTTATTGAAACTGATAATCTTATATATTATACCTTAATAAATCGTTTATATTTCAGTACTCGAAATTCTATTGCGGAGAGATTTGCAAACTCTCCGTTTATTGATTTGCTTCCCCCAAGCCAAATAGAAGGTGTAAGAGGGAAAGAATTTTACGGCCTTGCTGATTTAAGTTGTCTTAGAATATTACCTAAAAAAAGTTTAGAAGAAATAGAATTTCGAGAGCTCATACGGGGATTTGATACGATTCCTCCGATATTTTCGAATGGGCGTGAAGTAACAAAAGAAGAGATTGATCTAATCTATAAAACTTCAGAATATTCTGATTCAATTGGTACATTAAGAGGTTTTGAACATGAAGTTCCTATTGATTTTGCTCAGTTGGTAAAGAAACCATACGGACTATTTGGAAGAACTGGAATTGGGAAATCCATTTTGAATAAAATAATATGTCTTTTTATTTTGAAGCATCAAATCTCTCAATTAATCTTATTTGATATGCAAGGTGAATATGGATTAATTTCCCGCGCAGACAAAACAAAAGGGTTAGCATGGTATTATCGAGAGAAAATACAAATTTATCGTCTTGGTGAATTGGATAAGAAACGTACAACGACTGATGGGGCAGAGCAATTTTTCATATATAAGGATAGCATAACTTCAGGGGATATTATCGCTAGCACCCAGACATTAAATGAACCGAGTATTAATGTATTAATGTATATTGAAGGTTATATAAAGAATAATCCTGAAGAATTTAAGGATTTATTTGATGCAATTGATAAGATTGATGCTGGAGAACACAATCAGATCAATTCCTTCTCTTTGGGTGCTTTAAGAAACAGAATTATCCGATTTAAAAGGTATGACTTTTTAAAAGAACGTGGTGAGAGTAAAAGGGAAGATAGTTTAGAAAATATTTTTATCAGATTACTTGAGGGAAAGTCGATCGTAGTTGATTTTGGAAAATACGGAACTAATACTCATCTATATATGTTCATAGCAAATATGATTACTCGTAGATTATATAACATGTATTCTCAAAAAGAAGACGACACGAAATTACCTCCTTTAATAGTAGTCGTAGAAGAAGCTCATAAATTCTTAAAATCAGGAGTGATCCAGCATACTATATTCGGTCGAATTGCTCGGGAAATGAGGAAATTTCAATTAACTTTAGCATTTGTCGACCAGAGGCCTTCTCAAATTGATGAAGAGGTATATTCACAAATAGCAAATACATTTGTAATGCATATGATTGACGACAAGGATATTAAACGGGTTGTTCAAACATTCCCTGATTCAAAGAAATGGCGCGGAATTATCTCAGGGCTACAAAAGAAACAATGTCTTATCCGAGGAGACGCTGTCGCAGTCCCTACTATTATCGATGTCTTTGACTATAAAAACGAAAAAGAACTAAAAGAGAAGTTAGGGATTGGAAAACCTCTTGCAGAAACGCTTAAAGCTCTGGAAAAAGCTGATTTAACTAAATTAGAAGAGAATTAATGAATTCAGTTTTTCCTTAAAATAATAATATTGAAGATAAAAACAGGTGAAGGGATCATTACAAAGATATTTTTCATAGGGGATACTCATTTTGGAAAACCGTATTCTTATCGCAAAAATTATGAGTTAAGTATTTCAGAAAGAAATTTTGATGTAATTAACAATTGCGAAAAAATTATTAATGCAGCTATAGAAGAAAAAGCAGATTATGTGATCTTTCTAGGAGATTTATACGAAAGGCAGATGATTTCTCCTACTATTAGAAAAATCGTGCGTGAAAAAATCTTCATGCCTTTAAATGAACACCAGATAAAGACAATTATTATTGGCGGTAATCACGATTCTATAAGGAATCCTAAGAGAGGGGCGGATGTTCAAGAATTAGCAAATTTTTCTAATGTTAATGTGTACACAGGTCTAAAACATCTAATAATTGAAATTAATGAGAAGAAGGCTGGCATTATTTTTCTACCCTATATCCATTTTGATGTTTTAGTAAAGATGGCTAAAAATGAGGGCTTTATAGAAAAAGAAATTCTTGAAAATCAGAATAATTACATAATTGCTCAATACATTTTTCAAAATTATATTGAACAGATATGCAAGACTAAACTAAAAGATTGTCAAAAAAGAATTCTAATTGGACATTATTATTTGGATGGGGCTAAAATTCGAGAAACGAATAATCCAAGAATGATTTACGGGGAATTTCGATTTAATAAACAAATGATTCAAAAAGATAAATTTGATCTCGTTATTTTTGGACATGTACACTTAAAACAAAAAATGTGGAACGACGATCGAATTATAATTCCAGGGTCAATTGATAGGCTTGATATGGGGGAAAGAGATTCAAAAAAGTTTTACTGCGTCTATGATATTGAGAACGACGATTTAGAATTTAGAGAAATAGAATGTAGAAATCTTATAAAACTAAATATAGAAATTCCAAATGATACAGAAGATCTAAATCGATTTATTTTAGAAGCTCTACCAGAAAAAGAAAGCGTTAAAGAATCCATATGTGAAATCGCAATTTATTGTTTTAAAGGAATGGAAGTAAAAATTAATAAAAATCAGCTACAACAGTATTTTAAAGATTCTTTTTATACTAATTTGAACTATAAAGAAAAAATTGGTCTTGAGCTTCAGAAGCTTCGGAAGGTTAATTTAGATCCAAAAAGCTTATTTAAAGATTTTCTCGAGCAGAAATATTCAACTCATAAATATTACGAAGAACTGAAAAGTATTGGTTTAGAATTACTTGAAAAGGAGATCTCCTTAGTTGATTTAACTACTAAAGGTTCTTTATCAATAAGATCTATTGATATGCAAAATTTTATTAACTACGGAAAAGGACCAAACAAAATTGTTTTTGAAGATGGTTTATATGTTATTAAAGGTCCTACAGGTTCAGGAAAGTCTTCAATATTGGATGCTATTACGTTTGCTCTTTTTAAAAGAAATTCTCGTAGAGACATAGGACTTACTCTTGATGAAATTTTATATGAAAAAGGATATGTAAATCTTGAACTTTTAATTGGAGATCAACCATTAGTTGTAAAAAGAAGGCAAACTTCACCTAAGCTAGAGCTAAAATTTAAGAATGAGCCATTATATACTGGTTTGAAAATTCCAGAAAAAGAGGAAAAATTAGAGGGAATTGTAGGTTATGACTATGAAGGATTCACATCATCCTTTTTTATAAGACAACAAGAATTACAGATATTTTCGTCTCTTGACTCTTCTAAAAGACATAAGAGGCTTATAAAATTGTTTAAGTTAAAGATTTTTCAAGAGGTTGAGAAAAATTTAAAACCCGTAATAAAGGATCTCATAGGGAATCAAAATGTTTTAGAAGGAAAAACTGATGAATTAGGGGTAATAATTGAAGAATTACCTCAGTATATAGAAAATCTGAAACGAAATAATGAAGAAGTCCGGCAACAAGAGAAAGAAAAAACAATTATTTCAAAAGAAGTACAAAAATTAAAAGAAGAAACGGAAAGATTGCAAATTGAAGCTTTTAACTACTCTAATACTAAGAAATCTATCGATGAGTTAGAGATTGACATTGGTAAGAATGAGGAAGAACTTAAAATATCTAAAATCCAACAAAATAAATTTGAGAATCTCCAAAAAAAGTTAGAAAAATTTCACAATATTAGAAACGAGAAAGAAGATTTAGGAAAGCGAAAAGAGATTGTTAATAAAAAAATACATGAGAAAGAGTTAATACAATCTGAAAAAGAGAGCACTCAAAAAATGCTAGATCATATAAAAAAGCAATACGATGAGCAATTAGAGACATTGGTTGATCAAATTCAAAAAAGGGAATCCCGACTTTCCGGCTTAGATGTTGATATAAGTAAAGATGAAGCATTTAATACTTTAAAAGAAGATGGTATGTTAACAGAAAGACTTCACAGGCTGCAGAAAATTGAAATACCTATGGCTAAAGAATATAAAGATGATAAACGCATCAAAGAATTTGTCGCTACAGGAGAAATAACTCGAAGAGAATTGCAGGTAATTAGACCTAAACAAAAGAAAATAACAAAAGATGTTTTCATTGCAGACGAAATCCAGATAGATCATCGAATATTACAAGAAAAATTAAAAGAAATTGAGAAGAAAAAGACAGAGGAATTAGGAGAAGTTGAAAAAAAAATTAAAAAATTAAATGCAAGTCTCGTCAAACAAAGATTAATCGAAAATTTTGAGGAGCAATTATCAATTATTAAAAAAAAGTTAGAGAAGATTAAAAGACAAGAAGAAGAGAGAGAAGAGTTAGAAAGACGATTAAAAGAAATAAAGGATTATACTCCCCTAATTAGAAAAAGCGAAAAAGATATTATTAACCTGAAAGAGAAATTTGAAAAATTAAAGGAAGAACTTAAAAGACTGAAACCTTCTTATGAAGAATATTTGGAAGTTTCACGAAAGTTTGAAAAAAAACAACAGGACTTAAATGAGATAAATGAATTATTACAAGGTTTGAAAGGGGAAATCGGATTTATTAAAAAAGAAATTAATCGAATAAAAGAATTCAAAATAAAGATCAAACAAATTCAGAAAGAAATAGAACAAGTTAAAAATAATATTGAAAAATATACAATTTTACGAAAGGATGTATTTCATCTTAATGGAGTTGCTAAGTTTGCTATAGAAAAAATACTTCCAGCTATCTCAATCAAAGCTTCAGAAATTCTAAGTGATCTTACAGAGGGAAAATATAATCAAATTATTTTCAAATCTTTAAGTGGAAAAAATATAGGGTTTGAAATATATGTATTTGATGGAGAACGAGAAAGGGAGGCATCCAGCTTTTCGGGAGGTGAAAAAACTCAAATTAATGCTGCCATAAGATTTGCTATAATGGAGCGAATAGCGGAAATTCCAGATACTACTGGGGCGGTTTTTCGAAAATCGGATACCTTATTTATTGATGAGGGAGATATTGGTACATTAGATACAGAAACTTCAAGACAAAGATTCGTAGAAAAGATTTTTGAACTCAAATCAATATTTAAAAAAATTATCCTAATAACTCATTTAGATGATGTCGCAGAACAATTTCCAAATCGTATAATAATTGGATGGGATGAATTAGGCAAGTCTAAAATATTTTAAATATTTTCTTTTTTTACAATTAGTTCCATCTTAACACATCTTATGGTTTTAAATATACTCAGTATCAAAGGAAGTAGAACTTAAAATTCCTGTTGCACCTATTTTTTTATTTTGGAAATCATAAACACTGCAAGATTCGAGGGATAAACTTCCCAAATTCTTTATTAATCTCTAATTCCAATTATAATAGAAAAGAATCTAATATTCGTTAAAATCCTAATTTTTTAAATGTATTAACATATACATCAAGCAATAATAAAAAAAAGAAAAATGGTATTATTTATTATGGTCTATTCTTGAATTTTTTAAGCACAAAGTAGACGACAGGAATCGCAACAACACCGATTACACCAAGTGTGATATACACACTTATGAACGGTCCAAATATATTTTCAGCTTCTTCAACTGTTACAGTCACAATATCACTATTTGAATTCCCTGCC
>JAHLWV010000108.1 GCA_019057735.1 Promethearchaeota archaeon
AGTAAACGCAGCTATAATAAATGTTAACTACATCCCAAATAATTTAAATGGAAAAATAATTGAAAAAATTATAGAAGTTCCTAAAAATAACGATCTAACCTCTGATAATAAGTATAGTGATATAGGAGATGCATGGAATATTACTCATTGGGCAAATCGCACAGATTATGATCTCCCCGCAAGTTTCGAAGAGAATTCATATGATATAGTGGAAATGCCTTTAAGTACCGATTGGGGTGGTTATAAATTAAATGCTTCAATTAATAATCTATATGATTCAAGAAATTGGAACAATGGTACTTTTCATTTTGGTGATAATAATACATATGCTACCGGGGCAGACGATTCTTTATACATTACAAATAGTTATCAAAATTGGACTTTTCAAGAAAATGTTGTTGGTTCTTCAAATGTTATGTCTGGAAATTATCTTGATGAAAATGCTGTAACACCAGTTAATACCCAAAATCATGACAGTTTAGAACTCAGAATGGCAGGATCACGCTATAATGATACTGGTCCTGATCCATACTGGTATAGGTATTGGTATGATACTGGAGATAAATGTTCATGGTCTAGTACTTTTCATGTTCCAAGAGGGAGGGTTATTGATAGTTGGTTAAAGTTTCAAATAAATCCGATACATATTATAAGTTTTAATTCTTGGGAATTTAGAATATTTTTAAATGGCATTCAAGTTTTTACTGATGGTTTATTCACATTAAAACAACGAGGTCAAAACGCGTGGCACAGTTTTAATATTCCTCAAGGTCTATGGACAAACACATCTGATGTATATTCAACAACCTTCTTAAACGATTCAATGATTAATATTGAAATCGCTTTAGATTATACTGCAACCAGCGCAGGTTATGGGTTTGAAGATGGTGAAAATACAGATTATCAGCAAGTCATTATTGATAACATAGAATTAATAATTAAAGCTGAAGCTCAACCTTCAGATATACAATTAAAAATTAATAATACAATTGTTGAAGATATTAGTTGGGGGGAAGGAAAAATAGAACTTAATGGTAATTGGCAGAGTGCTGATGAGAAGGTATATACTAATTTTAGTAGCGATGATGTTGGCAAATTGGGAGCTTTTTCTATCGATCTATTAACGAATTTAAACCTTTATGCGATAAAGCATACACCTGAAAGTAATTATGAAACTAATGAAGTGTCTCTTGGAACTCAGTTTTCGGTAAATAATGAAAGTTCAGTTAATTGGTTATGTTATGGTCGAGTTAAGGTACCTACGAGATATGAGGAAACAGAAATGAAAATTAATTTTCCTAATGATGTTGTTATTACTGGCGTTTTTGATCCTCAAAACCCTTCTTTGAACATTCTTAGCCAGTGTGATAACTCGACTCCAGGTGTTTTATTCCTACCTGTAAAAGATATTTCCATTACTCCAGATGGGTTTTGGAAGTTTGAAGCCACTTCACCTAATTACTGTGAAGATTTAACAATCTATAACAATGTAACGGGAGCTTGGATTCAAAGTAAATACTTTTTAAGCGGCGATTATATTAACATTACAGCGAAAATTACAAATTCTCTAGAGGTTTCAAGCTACATTCAAAATACAAAAGCATTTCTCCAAATTAGGTTTCCTAATGGTACTTTATGGGGTGACCGTAGTCAATTTGCTTCAGTTGATTCTAGTGGCAATGTTTATTTCAACCCTTTTCAAATACCCTCAATTCCACCGAATTATGAAGTTGGAGAATACCAAGCAATTATAACATGGAATAACTCTTATTCTCTTTATGGTTTGAACGAAACAGGAATTATTTATAAAAAATTTAGCGTTAGTCACGATTCCGAGCTTATACCAGACGAATATTTTTATGGGGACATAATAGAGGATTCTAGCTTTAATTTAAAAGTATCCTTCTACGATATAATAAATGACGAACCAATAGTAAATGCTCATGTATATGTGTTTAATTTTACTCATCCTTCGGTAGTACAATATTTTAGCGAAATAAGTCCTGGTTATTATTTTCTCGAATATAACGTAGGTGGGGGGGTATTAGGTAATAATTCCTTAACTATATACGCTAATTCATCTAATTACGTGAATAAACTAGTAATTATTAAAATTGGAATTATCAGAGAGACAGAGCTTACAGTTGATAACGATTTTTTAAATAATGTTCCCTTTGAACAGAATTTTACTATACAATTCAATTATACTGAAAAATCATCTGGTATAGGAGTAGATGCTGATTCTCTCTCGACGGATTGGTTAGGAAGTTATTCTTTCGTCACAATTGCCCAAGGGAGATATAACTTAACTTGTAGCACTATCGGATATATAGCAGGTCAGCTTTACACTCTAAATCTTTATGTAGATGATTATGAATACGAAGCTAAATCTATAACGATAAAGGTTTTTATTACTGAGCTTAAATCGTCTTTGGAATTATTTATTAATAATACTGCAATACAACCTAATGATATATATACAGTTGATGTATTGGAAAAACTTAATGTTTCAGTTTTTTATACAGATATTCTTGGAAATCCTTTGAGTGGAGCAACTATTAATATAACAGGTGAGTCTATCTCATACCAATTAAACGAAAATCCTACTTTTAATCAATATGATATTATTTTGGACGCCGCTGATTTAGGACATGGAATAGATAATCTTATTATTTTTGCTGAATTGGTCAATTATGAACCACAATCCATTCCATTTATAGCAGAGATTATAGAAAAACCCACTAACATTCAAATTTTATTTGATGGAATAAATGTAACTGACGATCCAACACAGGATCTTACTATTGGTCAAATAATAAATGTCACTGTAAAATATATGGACTCTGATAACAAACACGTGCAAGGGGCTTTATTACAACTATCTGGCGATTTTAGCGGAATATTAAGTGAAAACCTATTATTTGAACAATATTCGTACATTTTAAATACAACTCAATTAGATATAGGGGTTAGACTAATCACTCTTACAGCGACAAGAGCAAACTTTCAGCTTCAAACTGACAATCTAAGATTTAATATTCAAAGAATTAAGACAAATATTTCAACTGTCACCGGTGAATCAATAATAACGGCTCAATTTGGAAGTAACATTCCCCTTCGAGTAGTTTTAACTGATGAGGTTTTTGGAGGAACTATTAAATATGCAAATGTAACATATAGATGGCAATTTGGCGAGGGAGAGCTTATTGATCTTAACTCAGATGGAATATATGAGATAGATTTAACGAATGTACCTGTTGGATCATATGTAATTACTATCACTGCCACTAAGGGTGATGATTATGAGTTTGAGAGGTATGAACTGACAATTACGGTAACAAATCCTCCATTTGAATTTTTACTCTTCATGATTCTATTAATCGCAGCTATCACTACAGTAATTTCATTAGTCAGTTATCTGATATTATATAAAAGAGTATTGCAATACCCAAAACCAATAAGAAAGGTTAGAAAATATCGGAGAACTTTAAGAAAAACGAAACAACCAAATATAAGCATCATTCCTCGCAAGGAAGCTTTCGATAATCGGTTTAAAGATGAGATCGGTAAAAGTTCTAAATTTATAAAAGGGAAGCCCTCAGAAAGCATCATTCAAACGGATAAATTTTCCAAAATAAAATTAGTTGTTGAATCTGATAAAACAGCTACAAAAGGAGGTAATACATAAAGATGAAGAAAAAAACTCAGAAAAAATATCATCGCTTGGTTATAATTGGGTCATTGATAATTCTACTTTCAATTCTTAACATTTCTAATCTTTCTTTTAATTCGCTGATACATACTGACGCTAAAAATATTCAAAAAGACGATTTTGATCTTGAAAACATGTTAAATGGACAAGATCTATCTTTTGATAATATCCATAATGGGATTGGTGCACCTTGGAACTTAACTCACTTGGCAAACAGAACGGATTACGACCTGCTAGTAAGCTTTACTGAAGGTGATTATGGCATGGTTGATATACCTTTAGGTAGTGGTTGGGAAGGGTATAAAATGAGCGCAGAAATAGAGGGATTGGTTGACGAGCGAAATTGGAATAATGCTACTTTCAACTATGGTGCTGATGACGGTACGGCTAATGCTGGTGAAAACGACACTACATGGATTCATAATAATTATCAAAACTGGACTTTTGAATATAATGATACAGGTCTCGGTACTAATCCTATGAGCGGTAATTATGTATCGAATATTGGAGGACACGATTGTTTAGAATTAAGAATGGACGATAATACGACGGTTGTACCTCCATGGAGCACATATGATCCTGATGATAAATGTTGGTGGAGCAGTTCTTTACAAATACCCCGTGGAAAAATAATAGATAGTAGTTTGAAATTTGATTTATATCCAAACAATTTAGCACATTTTAATTCATGGGCATTTGCAATATATTTAAATGCTAAAAGAGTTTATTCTATAGGTACTTATACATTAAAGCAGTATGGCGTAAATACATGGCATAGTTTTACTATTCCTCAAAATATTTGGACTAATTCATCCAATATTTTTCCAAATGAGCCTTTAAACAATTCTCTACTTGACATAAATCTTGTTTTAGAATGTGAAGGAGGGGGAAACTTTTCTGGTTTTGCTTTTAGAGAGTTCCAAAGGATATATGTTGATAATGTAGAACTAATTGTTGAAGCTGAAGTTCTTCCATCGTATATTGAGTTAAATATGAACCAGACAATTGTACAAGATATTGACTGGGGTCGTGGAACTGTAGAAATTGAAGGAGGTTGGGAATCGACCAAAGTCTTTGCAAATTTCAGCAGTACTGATGTAGGAGAATTAGGAAATTATGATATTAATTTGAAGGCTAACTTGAATTTATATGGGATCAAGCATACTCCAGAAACAAATTATGAAACTGATGTTGGCTCATTAGGGACTGTTTTTTCTGTTAGTAATACAACTTCTGTGAATTGGGAGAGTTATGGGTTTATTGCTATTCCAACGGGATATTCAGAGTCAGAGATGAGACTTGAATTTCCGACTGATGTCATTATTACATCCGTTTTTGAACCAGAAAATCCTTCTACCAATATTTTAACCTTTTGCGACAATTCTATACTTGGAAGATTAATAATACCAGTAGATAATATTTCCACTTCTCCAGACGGATTTTGGAAATTTGAAGCTGTTTCACTAAATTATTGCGAAGATTTAATGATTTATAACAACGCAACGGGGGCTTGGATTCGAAATAATAACTTCTTAAGTGGCGATTATATTAATATTACAGCAAAAATTACAAATTCTCTAGAGGTTTCAAGCTACATTCAAAATACAAAAGCATTTCTCCAAATTAGGTTTCCGAATGGCACTTTATGGTCTGGTCAAAGTCAATTTGCTTCAGTTGACTCTAGTGGTTATGTTCAATTTAACGCGTTTCAAATTCCCATAGTACCACCTAATTATGAAGTTGGAGAATATGAAGCAATTATAAGTTGGAATAATTCTTACTCACTTTATGGTTTGAACGAAACAGGGATTATTTATAAAAGATTTAGCGTTAGGCACGATTCTGAGCTTATACCAGACATATGTTTTTATGAGGATATAATTGATGGTTCAGTATTAAATTTAAGAGTATCATTCAACGATTTAGAAAACTTTGATGCGATCGAAAATGCGATTATTTATACTCATAATTTTACTCACCCTTCAATAATCCAATATTTTAATGAAATAAGTCCAGGTTATTACTTTCTTGAATTTAATGTTACTGGAGCTCCAAATGCGGGCAACAATACATTGACGATTTATGCAAATTCGCCTGCTTTTGTAAGTAGTGAAGCAAACATTACAGTTAGCATCATCAAAAATACAATTCTTACAGTTGATAGTGACTATTTTACTGACGTTCCTTTCGAGCAGAACTTTACAATTCAATTAAATTATACTGAAATATATAGTGGTATGGGAATTGAAACAAATAATCTTTCGACAAATTGGGCAGGTGAACATCACTTTGTTATGGTTACTCAAGGAGTATATACGCTCACTTGTAATGCTTCAGGCCCAGGATACCAACCAGATAAGCTATACTCAATGATAATTACCGTTAAAGCTAACATGTACCAACCGCAATCTATTCCAATTAGGATTTTTATAACTGAAAAAGCGTCATTTTTAAAATTATTTATAAATGGCACTGAAAACTATGAAGATGATGTAGTTTCAATCGAATATTGGCAAAAATTAAATATTACAGTCACTTATAAAGATGCCTCTTCTAATCATTTAGGTGGAGCGACAATAAAGTTAACTGGAGGAGGCGTTTCCAAGTCGTTCATAGAAACCCCCATCCTTGGTCAATATTATATTTTGTTGAATGCTTCTGAATTAGGCTTAGGGATTGATTATTTATCAATTTTTGCTAATTTGACTAATTATAACCCTAAATCGATTCGCTTTATTACGGAGGTGACTGAAAGGAGAACTCTATTAGAAATTTACCTAAATGGCATAAAGATGACTATTGATCCATCTATGGATATTGCTATCGGTAAACTCTTAAACATAACTGTAAGATATACTGACTTAGGTGGTAATCACATTGAAAATGCTACAGTTAATTTATTTGGAGCGATATCAAATAGTTTAACTGAAGATAAAACATTAAAACAATATTCTTATACATTCAATACAAGTATTTTAGATATTGGGATAAGAATCATAGCAATTTCTGCAGAAAAAGAAAATTACATACTTCAGACCAACGATCTTAGAATCGACATCAGACGAATTTATACGAATCTTACCACGGATGATGGAATCTCAAAAATATCGGTTCATCCCGGAGATGCAGTAACAATTAAAGTTGTATTATATGATTTAGATTTTGGAGGAACAATAAAAGGCGCAATTGTGTCATATAGTGGTGCTCTTGGACAAGGTTTTCTTGTAGATCCAGATAATGATGGAATATATGAGAAAGTTTTTGAAAACATACCTGAAGGCACTATTAAAATTACTATTACCGCCTATTACGGTGATAATTATGAATTTGAAAACTTTGAGATAACGGTGAGTGCTATTACACCCGCAGAAGAAGCATTACTGATTTTAATCATGATAATTACTATAACTTCAGCAGCATTAATAATTGGAGGTTACATTTACGCTTATCAAAAATATTTGAAATATCCCAAACCAGTTAGAAAAGTTAGAAAATTTTCTAAAACACTTGGAAAAACAAAAAATCCAAGA
>JAHLWV010000109.1 GCA_019057735.1 Promethearchaeota archaeon
ATGATTTAACATACAATAATTTAGGATTTACCATAAAAAAAGTATAATTATTAATTGGTTATGATTCGCCAAATTTTTTATACAAAATTGATTATTTTTGAATTTAAAATGCTGATTATTTGTTTTTTTCGTGGTATTTCTGATGGTATTCTTCTGCTTTATAATACTCCGCAGCAGGAACTATTTCAGTAACAATTGATTTCTTATATTTTCCGGATCGTTCCAACTTTTCCTTTAATCTTATTGCAGACAATCGTTGTTCTTCATTACTGTAAAACACTGCAGATCTATATTGAGTTCCAATGTCCCAACCTTGGCGATTAAGCGTAGTAGGATTGTGAATGTCCCAAAAGATTTCCAATAAAACCTCATAAGATACAATCGAAGGATCAAAGGTAACTTTAACCACTTCAGCATGTCCTGTTTTATTAGTACAGACATCTTTATAAGTTGGGTTCTTTGTAGTCCCGCCAGTATATCCGACTTCAGTTTCAATTACGCCTTCCACCTTTCCAAATTTAGTTTCGACTCCCCAAAAACAACCTGCTCCAAAAATAGCTTCTTCCATGATTAATTTTAATATAAAGAAAATTACTAAAAAAAATGATGGTGATTTCTTATAAAGAAAAAAGGGAAGACGCAAATATTATTAAAAATAAATGGAGGGAAGACTAATAAAAAAGAAACAAGGAAAATAACATTTTATTTTTATCCTACTTTTTTTGTGCTTCTAGGTCTTTTAATTCGCGATGAAGCACTTTACCTACTACGGTTTTAGGAATTTCATCAATAAATTCAACATAGCGAGGATATTTATCTCCTGCCATGTTTTCTTTTGCCCAATCTATGATGTCTTGTTCAGTCATCCCTTTGTCTTTATACTCTTCTTTTAGCACGACATATGCTTTAATATTTTCGTTTCCCTTGTCATCGATTATCCCAATAACTCCGCATTCTTGAATGGCTTCGTGATAATATAAGAGATCTTCTACTTCAGTGGGGTAAACTGAATGTCCCTTGTACTTGATCAAATTCTTTAACCTGGCTTTAATAACAAAATAACCGTCTTCGTCCATTAGAGCTAAATCGCCAGTCCATAACCAACCATCCTTGATTGTGTTATTAGTTTCCTCCTCACGTTTATAATACCCCTTCATCATCTGTGGACCTCTTGTTACTAGTTCTCCAACTTCTCCAATCCCAAGCGTATTACCGTTGGGATCGCATATTTTTACATCTGTATTAGGAAAGGGCATTCCAATCGTCCCTTGTTTTAATTTACCTTCAAAAGGAGTTGCTGTAACCGCTGGCGACATTTCTGTTAATCCGTAGGCTTCTCGAAGCTTTGATCCCGTCAATTTTTCGAATGTTTTTCTCACTTCCTCAGGGAGGGGTCCCGCTGAGCTTAAGCAATATTTTATACTCGACAAGTCGTGATTTTGGATTCCTTCGTAATTATTTAGATTATTGTAGATCGCTGCTACTCCGGGGAAAACAGTAACTTTGCTTGCTTCAATAACTTCAATAACCTCTTGCGCCTCCCTAGGGTTGAAAACACACGCTAACTTCCACCCGTTATGAATACTCATATTCATCATAAAACCCATATAAATATGATAAAAAGGTAAAGCTGCAAGTAGAACTTCTTTCCCTAATTCCTTTTCTACAAACCATGATTCTGCTTGAAAGATGTTTGCAGCAATGCTTCCATGAGTCAACATTGCTCCCTTAGGGAATCCCGTTGTTCCCCCCGTGTATTGCAATTGAGCTAAATCATCTAAACTTATATCCACTTTTGGCGGATTTGGAGCAGTTTCTCTTATAAAATCCTCCATCATGGGTTCTCCTCCCACGGAAAATTCAGGAGGTGCCAATGGGTCAGGTGTTAAATAAGGCGAAAGATTGCTATAAAACTTGTGTTTTACACCGGTTTCACCAATAATAGGGTCTACTAATCCCGAAAAACCTTCCCAACCGATATAAACTTTTGCGTCACTGTCGTTTAGTTGACGTTTTATCTCAAGTTTTTTAAATAAAGGCGAGATTGGAGTAACTACTCCACCAATTTTTAAAATACCGTAATAATAAGCGATAAACGCCGGATTATTGGTAAATTGGATTGCTACACAATCACCTTTCTTTATACCAAGTTCGGTTAATTTCGTTGCCATGCGATACACAATATCAAGCAACATAGTATAGGTGAGTTCGAATCCCATAAAATAGGTTACAACATTATTAGGATAGAGTTTAACAGTATCTTCGAGAAAATCTACTAAATTCTTCTTTGGTATAACAATCTCTTTAGGAACTCCTTCATCATAAAATTTTAACCAAGGTTTTTCGGTATACGGATCATTACTCATCTTTTCTAATTACCTCTTCTTTTTTGATCTAAATTAGACTAATAATATCTTAAAAAATAATTAAATTAATAAAATCTTAGTTTTGTTTTATTTGTTCAATAGCCATAATAGCAGCTTCACATACATAATCGCATTTATCGTGTATTACCTAAATGGTATTTATTATTTTTCTTCTATAAAAACGTCTTTAGAAATTAAAGGATTATTTATCTTACCCATTGAAGATTCTTTTATTAAGAAGTTATCTTTATAAATAAATATAAAAGAAAGTTTTCTTTTAAAATAAGAAATCAAATATTATTTATAATTAGTTAAAATTATATTTAGAAAAAGATTGATATTATGACAGATCGTGAAGGTGCGTTTAAGTTATGTATATTTGGTGACGGAGGAGTAGGAAAAACCACTCTCGTCAATCGTTATCTGAAAAAAGTATTTGATGAAAGTATTAAAATGACCATTGGTGCAGATTTCTACGTAAAAGATTTAGAAATTGATGGTAAGAAAGTTGTGAACCGAATTTGGGACTTTGGGGGAGAACAACGCTTTAAAGTTCTATTACCGAGTTTTGCAAAAGGTGCTGATGGTGGAATATTTATGTATGATATAACTCGATATACAAGCGTAAAAAACATAGATGATTGGCTTTCTATCTTTGAGAAAAACACACGGGATAAGCAAATTAATATACCAATCGTTATGGTGGGGGGTAAACTAGATCTTCAAGAAAAGCGATCTGTTGAGACTGAAGATGCTATAGAATTGTCTGAAAAGCACAATTTACAAGGTTATTATGAATGTTCTTCTAAAACTGGTGAGAATGTCGAAGAAGTTTTCGAATCCATCACTCGAAAAATGATGAAGATCACAAATCTAATCTAAATATAATTGTTTCCTAATGAAATAGAAGTACTCGTTAACCAGATGTTCTTTTAATAACTTTAACTAATCCTTTCTTTCTTAATTTATTAAGCATCTTTTCGATTTTATCGACAGGTTTTTGGGCAATTTCAGCGCATTGTTCTACTGAATTCATTCCATCGCATATTTTTAATAGTTTAAACTCATCTAATGATATCATGCCTAATTGAACACTCATTGGTTGCACTTCCTTTACTATTATCGGTATTCTCACTTCTCCACCCTCCTCAGTAGTTCCGCGACCAACATCTTTCATACTAGGGGAATCTCCAAAGAAAGATCGTACACCCGTTACATCATAATTATCATTAATATAAATAAAAACAGTATGTTCTTGATTTGAAACATCCTCGTCGTCTTCAAGATCAGGATGAGGGTTGACATGCTTATGTTCCTTCGTGTAAATACCCATTTTTAATCCCGTTTTAATTTCGTCTTTATCCACTCTTATATTAACCATTTCGGTGCATATTTCACACCATGCCCAAGCTTCTATAAGACTAAAATATTTTTTCACTTTATTCTCCGGCATCGCAATTTTCCAAAAATCTAAATTTCGTATAAAATAAAATAAGCTTTATAATAATTATGTTGTGAATTTATATAAATATTGATTACGAATACAACCTCGAAATAGTAGATAAAACAATTCTGTAAAATCGAAAATGATTAAAGTTATTGGATATTTTATTATCCATTAAAGATAACTATGACTAACTGTAATAACGATGTCTGCTTATAAAAAAAATATGTGTTTCTCTTGTGGACTACCTATTGCCCCTTTCGAAGCTGCAGTTCACTTTCCATGCCCCCAATGCGGTGATGTTACCATATGGAGATGTGAACGATGTAGAACTATGGGAAACCAATATACTTGCCTCAAGTGCGCGTTTCAGGGTCCTTAATTGATGTAGAAGGATTAAATGAGAATATCTGAAAAATTTCATCTTTTTAAAGGTTCTAACTCTTTTAATTTTTGTTTAAAATCTAAAAATCCAACCACATCATACCATTAGTAATAATTAGAGGAGAGGTTGTTGTAAATATAAAAGACCATCTCGAATTTTAGCTAGAAGAGACAATGTCTCAACGGTAGAGAAGAAATTTTGAAAAACACAAATTTTTTCAATATTGTTTAATTTAATAATTTAAATTGATTTAAGCTTAAAATTAATAATGCAAAAGGTCTGAGTAAAATGGGAGAATATGTAGCGTTAATAGATGTTGTTCCAGAAGAAATAGATGTGAACTTTGAAGAATTTGTTTCAAAGCTAAAAAGTGTTCTACCTGAAGCTGCTGTTATAGAAAGCTACGATGTACAACCAGTAGCGTTTGGTTTAAAAAAAGCTAGGGTTCGCGTTAGATACCCCGAAGAATGGGGTGGTACAGACAAACTCGAAGGTTTTTTTAAACAAGTTGAAGGTATACAAGGAATTGAAGGAATAGCCTTCAGTAAAGCATGAATTTTTGCGGTTTTGCTTTAATCTAATCTGTATGCGTTTATTTTTATATTCAATAAAAAATTCCAAAATTTTTGTTATTTATTTTAAACTCTTCTCTTAAAAAGCTTATCCAATTCTTTAAATGAGAAAAATTTGAGAGTTGGTCTTCCGTGTGCACAATGGAACGAGTCCTTGCAATTTCCTAGATCCACAATTAACTTTCTAATGTTTTTTAAGCTCAAATCATCACCCCCTCGAATACTTTTATGACACGCCAAATAATTAATAATCTCGTCTAATTTTTCTGTAAAACTTGCTTCTTTGCCAATTTCAGTTAAATCGCTTATAATTTCCGTAATTATCTTGATGTTGAGTACTTTTCCCATAATTGTAGGAACAGCTCTCAAAACAAATGTATTCCCTCTAAACCATTCAAAATCAAATCCTAGTTTAGAAATTTCTTTTAAATTAGCTTCTAAGAAGAATTTTTCACTTAAACTTACTTCAACTTTAAGAGGATTAATCAAATTTTGCTTTTCTTTTTTAGAGTTCTGAAAATAATTAAAAAAATATTCTTTATTCACGCGCTCAGATGCTGCGTGTTGATCTAATACGTAAAAACCTCCTTCTCCATTTTCATTTATTCCCTCTAACAGGATATAAGTTTTATTGCTCAATTGACCAGTATGGGAAATCAAACGTAATTTAGGGAAGTTTTTTATTGAAACATAATCTCCCCTCAAAAACGACTCCGCTGACGACTTTTCAATTCTTTCGCTAATGTTATCCTTATCGCTCAAATTTAATTGAACAGATTTCTCTATAGGTACATCTTCTAATGACGACGACTTTAACTGATCAATCTCTCCTTTAATTACTTCAACATTATTAATAACTTTGGGATGCTTTCCTTTCGCAACAATACTACTTTCGGAATCTTTGTAGAACATTGTTTCTTTGAGAGCCTTTTTATTTTGAGAATCTTCACTTAAGTCTGAATATGAATGAGTAATTTCTTTTTCTATAAATTTTTCTTCAACAAACTTGCGAACAATGTTGTAAACTTTGTTGTAGACATATTCTTCGTTTTCAAACCTAATATGCAATTTTTTTGGATGTACATTAAAATCTATTACTGAAGGATCTATTTTTATATGCAAAATAAAGAAAGGGAATTTACCAATCATTAAAGTGCCTTTATAAGCTTCTTGAACTGCTCTAAATAAAAGGTCGCTAATAACATATCTATTATTTAAAAAAATACTTGAGTACGTTCTAATGTTTTTAGATATCTCGCTGTGCCCTAGTAACCCATGTAACTTAATATTGGTTTCTTCATAGTTAACTAGCTCCATTAATTTTGCGACCTTTTTCCCATAAATATGGAAAACAGTGGTTCTTAAATCGTTCGAACCAGGGCAATTTAATATGTTTAATTCATTGTGATTATAAATGAAATGAATTCGAGGATAAGCCAATCCAAACCGTTCGATGATATCCGTAATGTGGCCTAGTTCTGTAGGATCTTTTTTAAGAAACTTCTTCCTTGCTGGAATATTATAGAACATGTTTTTTACTTTAATATTGGTTCCAATAGGGCAGAAAACTTCCTTTTTTTCAATACACTTCCCAGCTTTCAGAATTATAGTAACTCCCCTTTCATTTTCTTTAACCCTAGAAGTAATTTCAATCTGACTCACTGCTGCAATGCTAGCTAATGCTTCCCCTCTAAAACCTAGGGTAGATAATTTCTCTAAGTCTTCAAATTTTGCTATTTTACTGCTGGTATATCGCTCAAACGCTATTAGTATTTCATCTGGGGGTATTCCAGAACCATCGTCAATAATCTGAATTAGCGTTTTCCCCGCTTTCTTAATTATTATCCGTATTTCTTTAGCATCAGCATCGATACTGTTTTCAATCAATTCTTTCACTATATTTGCCGGTCTATCCACTACTTCTCCAGCGGCTATTTTTTCAGCATCGATAATTTTCTTTATTTCGCGTCGAATCAAATTTTTCCTCTTCAATTTTTTTTACGAGTATATATTATCATGTAATTATAGAATTTAAAATAAAACTCTATTAAGATTTAAATAATTACAGTAAATTGAAATATAACAGACAGCAACAAAATTCTTTTAAATTTCTATTAATATTTACAATTAAGATTTTATGTTTTAAAATTTAAAATGGAATCATGAGTGACGAGACACATTATAATATTCAAAGAAAAATGATCATCCTACTGGCTTTGATCACCATTTTTCTATTCGTCACGAGAATCCTTGTCAACATTTTTGAGTTTCCGCTGGTCTTTGATGGCTCGAGAGATGTCGATTTTAAGATTCTTCTACAAGGATTAAAAAACGGCTTAGTAAATTTCTACGATCAAGTTGCAGTTCCAGAAGGAGTACCAGACTGGCCTCCTTATTACCTTTACTTCTGGTACTTCATATTTTATCCAATGGGTTTGATTCCGTTTGAAGTAGG
>JAHLWV010000110.1 GCA_019057735.1 Promethearchaeota archaeon
AGTAAGATCAAAGATAAAATTCCTATTAAAGGACCTAAAGCTAATAGCGTAAATCCAAATGACCAACTTACCGTGTGCACAAAAGAAGGCAACAATCTTATGGAGATTAAAGTAATTCCAAAGCCCACGGAGGTTTGAACTGTTAAAGAAGTGCCAATGTAATCCTGATCGCTTAACTCGGTTATCATAACGGAATATTGAGGTGAGTCTGGTACAACAGTAATACCCCAGATTATCGCAATTATTAAAGCCAATATTGTATTATTAAAAAAAAATCCAATTACTAAAGAGCTAGATCCACTTATGATCAGCATTATAATGTTAAATTTTGTCCTTCCTATTCGATCGGCGAGCAAACCTCCAAATGCATTGCCTAATGCACCACTAATAAAGACTATAAACGTTCCAATCGAAAAAAATAGTGTAGCATCTCCACTTGGATAAGACAAATTATAAGATTCTTTAAGAAAAACAGGAATCCAAACCCAAAAAGCATAAAGTTCCCACATATGGCCAAAATAGGCTAAATTTGCGTATTTAACTGAATTTTTTGCCCAAATTACCTTCAAATTTGAGAGTTTAAATTTCGCACCATGGGATACATAAGGGCCTTCAGTAATAAATAGATATATCAAAACTGAACCTACTAAAGCCAGGAGAGATGATATACTTAATAATAATCGCCACTCAGGCGAACCTATGATATTAAATACATAGGGAAGTCCAGACCCCGCAGTTAAGGCACCAAGTAATATCCCAACAGCTAAACCTCGATGTTCTTGAAACCAAGATGCCATAAGCTTCATAGCTGTGGGATAAACACCAGCGAGAAAAAAACCTGTTAAAAAACGGAATAATAATAACCATAAGAAATTAGGAGAAAAAATGACTAAAAAATTAGTTAAAGCGCTCAATCCTGCAAAAAGGCTATAGAAGTTTTTTGTTTTTATTGTATCTGACAAATTTAAAAGCGCTGAAAAAACACCCCCTGTAACAAATCCAAATATAAGTATCATACTTAGTAGAGTGATGTCATATTCATTTAGTGTCCATAAATTTATCAATTGATCTACAATAGCGTTTACACTGAACCATACAGTAAGAGAAAACAGTAATGAAACTGAAATTATAATTAAAATCGCAAATTTTGATTTAAGATATCGTGTCAACTTTGATGCAACTAGGTTGTTGTTTTAATAAGTTGAATTGCTGTTTAGAAAATTTAAATTAAATTATAATAAATTCTAAATTCTAGTTTTTTTACACAATTCTAAAAAAAATCTTGACATAAAAAATAATAAGAGGACACATTACTAAGCAGTAAAGCGCCAAACTGCTTTTATAAAACTTAGATAAATACATTACTAATTGTCTAATGTAAAAAGTGAACACTCCAAATAAAGCAAAGAACCCAATAAGTGAAACTACACCTCCAAGCAAAGGGTAGGGTGGAATAGGGACAAATATGACAAAAATCAATAACGAGGCTAACCGTATTACCATTAAAATATAAGTGTGTTTCGGATTAAATTCTCTTAAATACATATAATCCATAATTCCTGACCCTAGTCCTATCGCTATTGATATGAACAGCGAGGTATTTATAATGGGAATGAAAGATTTTAGCATAATTGTAGCGTTTAAATTGTAAATAATCAAAAATAGAACCATAGGAATAAGAATTGTTAAAAATGTATAGAAAAATAGTAAAAAGTCGTGCTTAATCCAACTTCTCCATTCATTCTTCCAATTTGAATGCAGTTCACTTGGTATAAAAAGTAGAATGATTAGAGTTACTATTGGATAGAGGATGAAATAACCAAACATTAATGATACGTTAAAAATTGAGCAAAAAATGCCTGTTATGAGAGCTGTTAAGAGATAGGCGCTAGAACGATAGATAACCATTTTTTTGTATTTCTCATTTGCTGTTTTTTCATCGAAGGGGGATTTTTCTCCCGGTATCTTCTCCCAAACAGGTTGGATTTTAAATTTGATTGCAAGAATACTGATAGCGATAAAAAATAAAACTGAAGCAATAATAATTGAATTTTCTGATATGTCACTTTTAGGATACACTAAAGTAAATAAATGTATATGGGTAATTTCGGATTCTAAATTTGAAATATCAATCGAAGAATTATAGTAGTAATACTGAAACCAAGCAAGCGAGAATTTTAATGATGTTTGATCGTATTCATTCTCAGAATGACTTAATCCAGGTCTCAATTTTAATTCAATATCGGTTCTATTATCACCATTTAACAGAGAGTAAAAATCTATACTTGATTTAGGATATATTAAAGTATCACCGGTTCCGTGAATAAGCAATAAATTCTCAGTATTAGTTTCATTTGCGATATCAAACGCGTCTTGAATCTCTTCTAATCTATTTATAGTAGATGTTGTTCCGATTAAATTTTGAAACGGAAAAATATCTAAAAATAAATCCAGAGAAGATAATGGATGGTATAGAACAGTTGTAAAGATTCTATTATCAATTGCTTGAAGAATAGCACCTATACCTCCTCCATAAGAAAAAGCAAACAAAGCAATGTGAGAAATGTTAGGAAAATTGTAAAGATCTTCAATGTAGTCTAAAACTTCCACCATATCATATGGTTCCTTACCTAAAAAACCGCTCGGTCCTGTTGATTCTCCATGACCTCTTTGTTCTACAGAAAATACACTAAAACCTCTTTTAACAAGCTGATATGCTTTATCTATATTATCCTCTTTTCGTGAATTTATACCATTTAACATTAACACCATTGGAACGGAGTTGTTATTGAAGGAATAATGATCCCTATCAACATACATCACGCCCTTAATTGAAGCACCATCACTCATTCTTACAGAGAACTTTTCATAAACAATATTTTCCTCGTTGAAAAATTCCAATCTGGTGATCCCCAATGATACAGCAGAGAGAATAGATACTACTGATAAAATTATCCCCACAACAATGAGCAACAGTGATAATTTTTTGTATGATATTCTGGTTATATGCATTAATGATTCTAAATCACAAATTTTCACTAAGATATAAAATTGTAGCCTTTATTTTATATAAAACAAGTTTTTAAAATAAAATATATCTTAATTAATTACATAGTCCCTCTAATTATCTAGGTTTGATCTATGGAATCAAAATGCAGTATTTGTGGAAAACCATCTGTTGCTAATTGCTCAAAATGTGGAGTTCCACTTTGTAGCGAACATATCGAGCATGGAGTTTCTTTAAGAACTAATGCGCCAACGATAGATTGCCCTAGTTGTAAAGTGAAAATGAATCGGAAGGTTAAAAAGAAGTCTTATCTACTAGCAATTGTTTTTATAGTGGTAGCTATAATAATTATTCTGTATTTCAATAGTATTTTCACATTCTTTCCGTAAAATTTAATTTTATTGGTTTGTAAGGTTTTTTTTAGAAGATCAGAAATCTTTCCTACACTAAACGCATTTTTTCATATTTAAACGGTCAAAAAGATTAATTATTACATTTCATATTATTTTCATAATAACAATTTAAAAATTATAATAGGGAAAGAGATGGGTTTAAAAACTAACATCACTGAAATGTTTGGGATTAAATATCCTATTTTAGCTGCTCCAATGGGTCCATTTTATACCACAGATTTAACTATAGCAGTTTCAGAAGCTGGAGGTCTTGGAGTGTTAAGTCATACTAATCTATTTGGTAAAAGTAGTTTGACTGAAATGAAGAGAAATATGGAGCATGTTGTTGAACATACAGATAAACCTTTTGGTTTTAACATAAGAACCTCAAGATTGCAAATGGATGCACCTGGTCTATGCCGGGCAATTCCTCGGTTCATAAACAACAATCCGAAGATCAAAGAACAATGTCGTTATATAATCACGAGCGCCGGTACTCCAAAGATGATCTATAACAAAGCGTTTCAAAAACTAAGAGATGGTGGATCAGAGATAAAGCATTTTCATGTGGCACCTGCTCTATGGTTAGCAGACAAATGCGTGGCTGCTGGATGCGATGGTGTAGTAGTAACGGGATGGGAAGGTGGAGGCCATCAATCCTATGAAAAAGTAAGCTCTTTAGTTCTTCTCCAGCAAGTTAAAGAGAAACACCCAGACCTCCCATTAATAGCATGTGGTGGGATAGCTACGGGAGAAGGGATGGCTGCAGCTTTATCGCTTGGAGCAGGAGGAATTGCAATGGGTTCTAGATTTATAGCATCAAAAGAAAGCGAATTTCATGAAAATTATAAAAATATTGTACCTGCTGCTGGAGCAAATGATACAATGTGGGTTACCGGTGTATTAGGTCCTATTAGACTTTGGAGGAATAAATACTCACTTGACCATGGAGTAGTAACTAGTAAAGAAGAAAAGATGGCTCTTGAAGCTCAACTTACTCCACAAAAGGCTTTAGAAGACCAAAAGCACTATGAAATGACTTATAATGGAAATATAGACGATGGTGCAGTATTATTGGGTCAAAGTATTGGAGTTATTAAGTCTATTGAAAGCGTTAAAGATATAATGGATAATATAGTAAGAACAGCTGAAAAATCCTTAATCAAAGCTTCAAAGATGGTCATCTAATTCACTTTTCTTACTAAAAAATTTTTCCTATACTTTTTTTATATTCAGACCCATATTATAGATAAAGATTTATATATTGAGAATTAGGTGTGAAAAATTAACAATAAGAAAAAGGTTGAGCTCATAGCAGAAATTTTAGATAGATACGACGATAATGAATGCTTTTATTGTGGTGGGACTTTAAATGGCGATTTAGAGAGTGATGATTTCGATGACGGATATTCTGGTGATTGGTGTTCTGATTGTTCTAAAGAAATTGACCCGAATGATGACTGGGAGGACGTTTGTTTAGATGCGATTGATAAAGTGATTCACGATAAACCCTTTAAAGCCTAACCTACACCTCTAACGATTTAATGTAGTATTTAAATTCTTATTCTCTATTTTTTTACTTCTATTTCACATCCACAGTGACTAGAACTTAAGATCACCTCACCACAAGGACATTTTTTTGGATGCTTATATTTCTTACAAATCTTATTTATTGTTTCACACGAGAAAAGCAAATTTAAATTTTCACTTTCGCGATGAGCAAGTTCTGGTTTTACGCCTAATTCGTTATGGAGAAAAATTTCTAAGAGCCTTGCGTGCCTGATTAATTCAATTGCTAATTCTCTACCCATAGAAGTTAATTCGACTTCACGGTAAGCTTCATATTCTACAAAACCCTTTGTTTTTAATCTCGTAATGCAACTCCCCAATGTAGAGTGAGCTATATTGAGTTCTTTAGCAATTTTTCCAACTTTTAAAGGAATACTCTTCTGAAATAAAAACTTAATAACAGTATACTCTAAATCTTGCATAGCTCGATTTATACTTGTTTTTGATAAATTAATGATTGTGACCCATGAAACTCATGGTTAAGATCATTACCGTGACCCCTAATAAGATTAAAACTAATTGTTGCATTGTATGCTTGAACCCCCACTTTTTATGTAACTCCGGCGTTAAATCTGATAAAGCGATGTATAGAAAACTTGCTGCTGAAATTGCTAGCGCGTAAGGCACGATAAACGATATTTCTCCTAAAACGAAAAAACTAACTATTGCCGCAGGAATTGTCGTTATACTTGATAATGTATTAAAAATAAATGCTTTCTTTTTTGAATAGCCACTATGTAATAGGATTCCAAAATCTCCAGTCTCCTGTGGAACTTCATGAGCAATTATAGCAAGGCTTACTCCGATTCCAACGGTAAAATTCGTAAGAAAACTCGCAGCAATGACAATTCCATCTATAAAATTATGAAAAGCATCACCAATCAAGATAATAGGACCAGCTGCTGCGTGAACATCGCAGTCCTCGTCAGCGCAATTTCGCCATATAATTATTTTTTCCAAGAAAAAGAAAAAAAGAATACCACCTAAAACAAATGGCATTACAGTATTGGGTTCCCCTCCCGCACTCTCTATTGCTTCAGGAATTAATCCAAATAACGCTGCTGTGAGCAAAGTTCCGGTCGCAAAAGAGATCAACATTGAAATGAGCGATTTTTGAACTCTTTCTGTTAATAGTACAAAGAGAGCAGCTGCTGAAATCGCTCCAATACTACCTAAAGTACTAAAGAGGATTATCCATTCAAGAATGATAATTACACCATTATTACCTATTACTAGATAATTGATGATTTCAAAAAATATAAATTTTACGATCGATCGTAAATTTAATTACTCGATTAATTGAGGAGAGATGTATATTTGATCGAACACTTGCGGTAAACTAGTCTTAATATTTTTTCTTGCTGCAAAAATGAAAATTAAGGCAATTACTGAACCCAAACCAAATTGGATTATACTGTTTAAAATAAATTCATACAAAGCACTTGGTACTCCAAATAGCATAACTTCGTAAAAAAAATATCCCATGATCATTATAAATCCACCTACTATAACAGCGAAAAAATCTCTGTAATTCCATTTATGATTCTTTTTTGGATTGGCTATTAATCCTACAAAAAAACCTTCTAAACCTTTTATGACGAGTGTAGCAGGAGCATAAATTGTAAAACCTAAGAATAAATCAGCTAAAGAAGACCCAATACCTCCGGCAATACCCCCAATAATTGGTCCAAACATTAATCCAGTTATCATGACAACAGCATCTCCAATATTTATAAACCCGCTAGTGGCAGGGATGGGGAATGCTATTACCATAGTAACCACACAAGTGAATGCTCCAAAAATAGCAATCATTGACAATGAAAGTGAGTTATAGGGAAGTAAATATCCTAAAAAATTCGGTTTTCTTGATAACTTTTGACTATTCATAATAACAATAAACACACATACGAGTTCAATGTGTTTCCAATTTATTATATGAAGAATCCATATTTATAATTTTTCTCTCGCCTAAAGCATGAGCTTGATGAAATTTGTATAATACCTAAAAAGTTAAAACGAATTAATTGAGATCGAGTTTGGTAATTACAGAAAAGTTGAAATCTCTCGTTTCTTTAAATAATAAATATTAAAATTAATCGATTTGTATAATTTATAATTATGTTAATTTGCATAAGTAGATTAATTAAAACTGAAATAGATTCAAAAGAAATTTC